>NZ_JAVDSI010000004.1:0-277349 GCF_031455235.1 Curtobacterium sp. 320
GCGCCCCCCCATCTCTGTGTTGGGGTGGGGGGGCCCCCCCCCCCTCTAATACCGCCCGCCCCCCCCCCCCCCCCGGGCCCCGCCCCCCCCCCCCGCCCCGGGGGGGGGGGGGGGGCGGGGGGGCCCCCCCCCCCCCCGCCTCCAGGCGGTCACCTCAGGACAGGACTACTGGACGTCCTCGTCGACCCAGTCGAACGTCTTCGTGACGGCCTTCTTCCAGAGGCGCAGGGTGCGCTCGCGCTCGGCTTCGTCGAGCTGCGGCTCCCAGCGCTTGTCCTCCTGCCAGTTGGCACGGAGCTCGTCGAGGTTCGCCCAGAACCCGACCGCGAGCCCGGCCGCGTAGGCCGCGCCGAGCGCCGTCGTCTCCGCGACGACCGGACGGACGACCGGCACGTTCAGGATGTCCGCCTGGAACTGCATGAGCGCGTCGTTGGCGGTCATGCCGCCGTCGACCTTGAGCTCGGTGAGGTCCACACCGGAGTCCGCGTTGACGGCGTCGAGGACCTCGCGGGTCTGCAGCGCCGTCGCCTCGAGGGCGGCACGGGCGATGTGGCCCTTGTTGACGTAGCGGGTGAGGCCGACGATCGCACCGCGGGCATCCGGACGCCAGTACGGCGCGAAGAGCCCCGAGAACGCCGGGACGAAGTACACGCCGCCGTTGTCCTCGACGGTCTTGGCGAGGGCCTCGACCTCCGGGGCGCTGCCGATCAGGCCGAGGTTGTCGCGGAGCCACTGGATGAGCGAGCCCGTGACGGCGATCGACCCCTCGAGCGCGTAGTGCGTCTCCTGGTCGCCGAGCTTGTAGCCGACGGTCGTGAGCAGCCCGTTCTCCGAGCGGACGATCTCCGTGCCCGTGTTGAAGATGAGGAAGTTGCCCGTGCCGTAGGTGTTCTTCGACTCGCCCTGGTCGAACGCCGCCTGGCCGAACGTCGCGGCCTGCTGGTCGCCCAGGATGCCGGCGATCGGGACCTCGCGGAGGAGGTTCGAGGACTCGACGTGGCCGTAGACCTCGGAGGAGCTGACGATCTCGGGGAGCATCGACTTCGGAACACCGAAGTCGGCGAGGATGTCGTCGCGCCACTCGAGCGTCTCGAGGTCCATGAACAGCGTGCGGGACGCGTTCGTGACGTCGGTCTTGTGGACGCCGCCGTCGACGCCGCCGGTCAGGTTCCAGAGGACCCAGGTGTCGGTGGTGCCGAAGAGCAGGTCGCCCGCCTCGGCCTTCTCGCGCGCACCCTCGACGTTCTCGAGGATCCAGACGATCTTGGTGCCGGCGAAGTACGTCGCCAGGGGCAGACCGACGACCGACTTGTAGCGGTCGGTGTCGCCGTCGGCGAGCTTGTCGACGATCGACTGCGTGCGGGTGTCCTGCCAGACGATCGCGTTGTAGACCGGCTTGCCGGTGTTCTTGTCCCAGACCACCGCGGTCTCGCGCTGGTTGGTGATGCCGACCGCTGCGACGTCGTGGCGGGTGATGTCGGCGCGGGACAGGGCCTGGCCGATGACCTCACGGGTGTTGTCCCAGATCTCCGACGGGTCGTGCTCGACCCACCCGGCACGCGGGAAGATCTGCTCGTGCTCCTTCTGTCCGACGGACACGATCGAGCCGGAGTGGTCGAAGACGATCGCTCGGGTGGAGGTCGTGCCCTGGTCGATGGCGACGATGTAGTCGGCCATTGGTGCTCCTTACGCTGGTGCTCGGGTGGGTGTGGTGCAGACGATCAGGAAACGATCGGCAGCAGGAAGGTGGAGAGGCCGGCCGCGAGGGCGCCACCGACGAGGGGGCCGACGACCGGCACCCAGGCGTAGGCCCAGTCGCTCGAGCCCTTGCCCTTGATCGGCAGGAAGGCGTGCGCGATGCGCGGACCGAGGTCACGTGCCGGGTTGATGGCGTAGCCGGTCGGGCCACCGAGGCTGACGCCGATCGCGATCACGAGGAAGGCGACGGGGACGGCGCCGAGCTCGGCCGGGGTCTTGCCGTTGGTGAAGGCGAGGACGACGAAGACGAGCACGAAGGTGCCGATGATCTCGGTGACGACGTTCCAGCCGTACGAGCGGATCGCCGGGCCGGTGGAGAAGACGCCGAGCTTCGCGGCCGCGTCGGGCTCCTCGTCGAAGTGCTGCTTGTAGGCCAGCCAGACGATGACCGCACCGATGATCGCGCCGATCATCTGCGCGAGCCAGTAGAGGAACATCTCCCCGACGGTGATCTTGTCGAGGATGGCGAGCGCGAGGCTCACCGCCGGGTTGAGCTGGCCGCCGGAGCTGTACGACACGGTGACACCGGCGAAGACCGCGAAGCCCCAGCCGATCGTCACCATGAGGAAGCCGGCTCCGAAGCCCTTGGACTTCGTCAGCGAGACGGCGGCGACGACGCCGCCACCCAGGATGATGAGCATCGCCGTACCGACGAGCTCGGAGAGGAAATTGACGCCGATGCCGTCCATCGGTGACCTCCAGTGCGTGAGGGTGGGGGTCCGGTGGTACAGCGCCGGCACTCCCCGTTGAGTGATTGGGGCCGAGCATACTGACGGGCATCGACGGATGGCGATGCATTCGTGAGGGAAGTGCGCCATTGTGCACGAACGTGCATGCGCGGTGTGCGCCCGCGCATCCGAGGCCGGTGGGCCGCCCCCGGGTCGGTGCACGAACGTGCACGCGGGGGGAACGCTCGCCCGGACCGGCGATGTAGATTGAGGGCACTCCGGTCGACGACGGCGGTGCTGCCTCGCGATCGCCCGCACTCCGTGGAGGTCAGCATGAAGAAGCTCATCAACGATCCGCAGGCCGTGGTCGACGAGACCGTGCGCGGGTTCGCCCGTGCCCACGCCGGCCACGTCGTGCTGGTCGAGGACCCGATCCACATCCACCGCGCGGACGCCCCGGTGTCCGGCAAGGTCGGGATCGTCAGCGGCGGGGGCAGTGGACATGAGCCGCTGCACGCCGGGTTCGTCGGCTACGGCATGCTCGACGCCGCGGTGCCGGGGCCGGTCTTCACGAGTCCCACGCCGGACCCGATCGTCGCCGCGACGAAGGCCGTCGACGGGGGAGCGGGGGTGCTCCACATCGTCAAGAACTACACCGGCGACGTCCTCAACTTCGAGACCGCCGCCGAGCTCGCCGGCATGGACGACGTCCGGGTCGAGTCCGTCGTGGTGGACGACGACGTCGCCGTGCAGGACTCGCTCTACACGGCCGGCCGACGCGGCGTCGCCGGTACCGTCGTCGTCGAGAAGTGCGCGGGCGCCGCAGCCGAGCGGGGGGACGACCTCGACGCCGTCGCCGCCGTCGCCCGGCACGTGAACGACGTCACGCGCTCGATGGGGCTCGCGCTCGCCTCCGGCACCGTCCCGCACGCCGGCGAGCCGTCGTTCACCCTCGCAGACGACGAGGTCGAGCTCGGCATCGGCATCCACGGCGAGCCCGGCCGCGAACGCATCCCGATGGCCCCGGCCGACGAGCTCGTGGACCGCGTGCTCGAACCGATCCTCACCGACCTCGCCGCTCCCGCCGGGTCGAAGCTGCTGCTCCTCGTGAACGGCATGGGCGGCACGCCCCTATCCGAGCTCTACATCGCCTACCGACGCGCCGCCGAGGTCCTCACCGACCGCGGGTTCGACGTCACGCGTAGCCTGGTCGGCGACTACGTGACATCCCTCGAGATGCAGGGGTTCTCGCTCACCGTCACGGTGCTCGACGACGAACTCACCGCCCTCTGGGACGCACCGGTGGAGACCCCGGCACTGCGCTGGGGACGCTGAACCCACCGCACCACGACCCGGCCCGTGAACGGAGCCGGACGCAGGAAGGAACACGAATTGGCGCTCGACACCGCATGGGCCATCGACTGGGTCCGACGCACCGCCGCGACGATCGACGAGCACCGGGCCGAGCTCGTCACGCTCGACCGGGAGATCGGCGACGGCGACCACGGTGAGAACCTCGACCGCGGCTTCCGTGCCGTGCTCGAGGCCGTGGACGCCGGTTCGTTCGACACCCCCGGAGCCGTGCTCAAGGTGGTCGCGACGAAGCTCATCTCGACGGTCGGCGGTGCCGCGGGTCCGCTGTTCGGGACCGCGTACCTCAAGGCCGCACAGGCCGCCGGGGACGCCGCGGAGCTCGACGCCGACACGCTCGTCCAGGTGCTGACCGCTGCCCGTGACGGCATCGTGTCCCGGGGCAAGGCGGCCGTCGGCGACAAGACCATGGTCGACGCATGGTCGCCCGCGGTCGACGCCGCCGGTGCCGCGGCCGCCGCCGGGGACAGCCCGGAGCAGGTGCTGGCCGCCGCAGCCGACGCGGCCGTCACCGGCGCGGAGTCGACCGACCCGCTGGTCGCCCACAAGGGCCGCGCGAGCTACCTCGGCGAACGTGCTGTCGGGCACCGCGACCCGGGCGCGCAGTCCACCGTGTACATCCTCCGCGCGGCCGTGGACGCCGCGTGACCGTCGGGATCCTGATCGTCTCGCACAGTGCGGCGATCGCGACCGGCACCGTCGAGCTCGCCCGGCAGATGGCCGCGGACGTCCCGCTCGTGGCCGCCGGCGGCACCGACGACGGCGGCATCGGCACCTCGTTCGAGGCCATCACGGCCGGCATCGAGGAACTCGCCGACACCGAGGCGGTGGTCGTCCTGTGCGACCTCGGCTCCGCCTACCTGACCACCGACACGGCGCTCGACTTCCTCGACGACGACGTCCGGGCGCGCGTGCACGTCTCGCAGGCCCCGCTGGTCGAGGGCGCGGTCGCCGCCGCAGTCGCCGCACAGACCGGTGGCGACGTCGACGCGGTCCTGGCCGCTGCCGCGTCTGCCGCAGGCTCCGAGGCGGACGCGAGTCGCGCCTCCAGTCCGTCCGGCGACGGCCCAGGAGGCGCGGCGCCGGTCTCCGGGACCGGCTCCGTCGACGACGTGGCCGCGTCCGAGACGGTGGAACTCGTCAACGAGAGCGGCCTGCACGCTCGGCCCGCCGCGGAGTTCGTGAAGACGGCTGCCAGGTTCGACGCCGAGGTCCGAGTCAACGGGGTGGACGCGAAGAGCCTGCTCGCGATCATGGCGCTCGCACTGCCCAGGGGGGCGACGGTGACCATCGAGGGGACCGGAGCCGACGCGCAGGACGCGGTCGACGCGCTCGTGGCGCTCGTGCGGTCCGGCTTCGGCGAGTAGGGCGCTGCGCCTCCTGCGGGTCAGGTGATCGAGACG
Source organism: Curtobacterium sp. 320 (assembly GCF_031455235.1). NCBI lineage: Bacteria > Bacillati > Actinomycetota > Actinomycetes > Micrococcales > Microbacteriaceae > Curtobacterium > Curtobacterium sp. 320. Next base: position 5,201 of record NZ_JAVDSI010000004.1, read on the forward strand.
GTGCCGGCGAGGTCGAGGTCGGACGGTCCGCCGGTGACCCCGGCGTCGGCGAGCAGCGTGGCGCCGAACACCGCGCTCCAGAACGTCCGCGCGTCGCGTCCGACGCCGCTCCGGCTCGTCCACCCGTGTTCGGTGACGACCCGCTCGAGGTAGCGCTCCGACTGCCGGAACAGCACCTGCAGGAGCAGCCGCACTCGCTCGCGTTGCGCGGCGTCGTCGCCCGCGCTCGCGAGGGCCCGCACGACGAGCGGCGTCGACGGCATCGCGAGGGCGGTGCGGGCGAGGACCTGCCGGAACGCCTCGGCGCTCGTGGCGCGACGCCCGGCTGCCTGCAACCGGGTCGTGTCGCGCAGGAACAGCGCGAACGCGGCGTCGAGCACCAGTCGGTCCTTCGATCCGTAGTGGTGCGTGATCTGGTTCGGGTACACGCCCGCGGCCCGCGCGATCTCGCTCACGGTCACCGTCCGGTGCTCGGTCGGTCCGCCGGTGCCGCTCAGCAGTCCGGCGGTCGCGGCGAGGATCCGCGCCCGGGTCGCTGCCCCGCGCGGGGTGCCCGGGGCGTCGCTCGTGGTTGCCATGCCGGAATTGTACGTGGTACAACTCAACTTGTTCAACGTACAAGAAGGAGTCTCCCGTGCACATCTCCATCACCGGCTACGGAGCGGTGTCGCCGTTCGGCCACGGCGTCGACACGCTCTGGGACGCCCTGGTCGCCGGCCGCTCCGGCGTGCACGACCTCGACCGGACCGGCACGCACTGGGACCAGGTCCCGATCCGGGTCGGCGCCGCCGCCGCACTCGACGCGGACGGAGCACTCGGGCGGGTCCGGGCGAACCGACTCGACCGCAGCCAGCAGCTCGCGCTCGTCGCGGCCGAGGAGGCCTGGGCGGACGCCTGCGCCCCGACGGTCGAGGGGGACCGGCTCGCCGTCGTCGTCGGCACCGGGATCGGGGGAGTGGAGACACTCCTCGACGCCCACGACGTGCTCGGCACCGCTGGCGCCCGTCGCGTGTCGCCCCGCACCGTCCCGATGCTCATGGCGAACGCCGCGGCGGCGCAGATCAGCATCGCGTTCGGTGCACGGGCCGGGGCGTACACCACCGTGTCCGCCTGCGCCTCCGGGGCCGAGGCGATCGCGACGGCCGCGCGGTTGATCGTCACGGGGGAGGCCGACGTCGTCATCGCCGGTGGGACCGAAGCCGCCGTGACGCCGGTGACCATGGCGTCCTTCGCGCAGTCGCAGGCCCTCGCGAAGCCCGGCGACGACGACCCGACGACGCTCTCCCGCCCCTTCGACGCATCCCGCCGCGGGTTCGTGCTCGGCGAGGGTGCCGGGTTCGTCGTGCTCGAGCGGGCCGACCACGCCGCTGCCCGCACCCAGCGCTCGCACGGGACCCTCGCCGGCTGGGGTATCACCTCGGACGCGTTCCACATCACCGCGCCCCTGGCGGACGGGTCCGAGCAGGAGCGGGCGATGACCGCGGCGATCCGGATGGCCGGGCTGACGGGCGCCGACATCGACCACGTCAACGCGCACGCGACCAGCACGCCCGTCGGGGACGTCGGCGAGGCCGCTGCGATCGCTCGCGCGGTCGGCACCGGGGCCGTGGTGACCGCGCCGAAGGGAGCCATCGGACACATGTTCGGGGCAGCCGGGGCCGTCGAGTCGATCCTGGCCGTGCGGGCGATCGAGACCGGGCTCGTGCCGGCGACGCTGAACCTGGAGCACCTCGACCCGGCGGTCGAGCTGGACGTGGTCGCCGGGGCCGCGCGGGAGGTGCCGATCCGGACGGCGCTGAACAACTCGTTCGGCTTCGGTGGGCAGAACGCGTCGCTGGTGTTCACCGCGGCGTGACCGGGCGCCCGGACGGCAGGGCGCGGGCGTAGTCGACCGTGGGGTACGGCGTGAAGCCGAGCGACTCGTAGAGCGCTCGCGCCGGGGCGTGGAAGGCGTCCCCGCCCGTGCCGATGTGCACCACCTCGACCCCGCGTCCGCCGAGTTCACCGAGGACGGTCGTGCACAGTGCCCGTGCGACTCCTCGTCGTCGGGCACGCGGGTGGACGGCGACCATCTCCAGCCGGCCGGACGCGCCGTTCGTGACGTGCCACCCGACGTACCCGAGCGGCCCGTCGTCGTCCTCCGCCAGCGTGATGAACCGGTCTTCGGCAGGGTCGAGCAACGCGGGCACCTCGTGCCGGTAGTCGTCCTCCCAGTGCGCGTGGTCGTGTGCCGTGACCTCCGGGCGCAGTCTCACCAGGTCACCGGCGAGGAGCGGGCGGAACGTCTCGATCGTCAGCTCGGTGAGCGCGGGCAGATCGTCGGGCGTGCAGGCGCGGATGTGCATGGTGTGCCTCTTCTCTGAGCAGCCTGGAGGCGCCACACCGTGCTCGGTGTGGCGGTACGTGACGGCGAGGCCGTCTCCTTCAGTGGCGGGTGCGCCAGCTCGCGAAGCAGTCCATGGCGGCCACGCTACCCACCGTTCCCGCCGCAGCGCCGCACGGGCCTGGGTAGCGTCGACCGGGACGGAAGGACGGCACGATGCGACCACTGATCCTCTCGGGTGGCCCGGCGGTCGGGAAGACGACCTGCGGTCGTGCCCTCGCTGCCGCGGAACCGCGCGGCGCGTACATCGACGGTGACGACGTCCGCCAGCTCGTCATCGCCGGGGATGCGACGCTCTGGTCGGGACCGGAGGGCCGTGCCCAGCACGCACTCGCCGCCCGCAACGTGAGTGCGCTGGCCCGGAACCTGCTCGCTGCGGGCTTCGCCGTCACCACGTCGGACGTCCTCACCGCGGAGACGCTCGCCGTGTACCGCGCCGAACTCCCGGAGTGCTTCGTCGTGCACTTGGCGATCAGCCTCGAGGAGGCCCGAGCGCGAGCCGCCACCAGACCGGTGTACATCACCGACGACGAGTTCGAACTGCTCCACCGGATGACCGCGGTCCCGCAGGCGGTGGACCTCGTCCTCGACGTCACCGACATGACCGAGGTCGAGCAGGTCGCGGCGCTCCGCGATGCGTGGGCGACCGCGGACGGCCGTTCGCCGAGCCGGTGATCAGCTCGGGGTGAGTTGCTGCAGGCCGGTGACGCGCAGGAGGTCGAGCTTCGCGGCGTCCTCGGTGCCGGGGACCGCCGTGTAGACGACGATGCGGAGGTCCCCGCCCGGCACGCTCAGGACGTCGCAGTCGATCTCGATCGGGCCGACGGGGGAGTGCACGCGCTTGCGGCTCGCCCGGTGCTCGGCGACGCGTCCGGTGTCCCAGCGGCGCTCGAACTCGGGGGACTCGCGACGGAGGCGTGCCACGAGCTCGGCGAGGTCCCGGTCGGCGGGGTACCGTCCGACGGCGGCGCGGAGGTCGGCGGCGAGGTCGCTGGAGAACTCCTCCTGGTGCTCGTCGTCCCACTCGACCTCGTCGTGGCCGTGCATGAAGTGTCGCCACACGAGGTTCCGGTCGATGCCGGTGTACCGCGAGGGGTCACCGGTGAGCGCTGCCCAGAGGTCGTTCCACAGGACGATGTCGTGCGCGGCGGTGAACACGGCGAGGGGGACGTCGCCGAGGCGGTCGACGATGCGCTGCACGCCCGGGGTGACGTGCCGGGGGACGACCCGGCGCGACGGCGGCGCGGACCCTGCGACGCGGCAGAGGTGGTCGCGTTCCTCCTCGGTGAGACGGAGCGCGGTGGCGAGTGCGCCGAGCAACTGCGGCGACGGGTTCGTCGCGCGTCCCTGCTCGAGGCGGACGACGTAGTCGACGCTCACCCCGGCGAGCGCAGCGAGCTCCTCCCGACGGAGACCAGGCGTCCGTCGACCGGGCCCGGCCGGCAGGCCGACCGCTTCGGGACGGACCCGGTCGCGCCAGGAACGCAGCACACTCGCGAACTCGCTCATGCCCACCATCCTCGACCCGCGCCTCCCGGCCTGCCTGGTACTGGTGGTCCCACTGTCGAGCGGTGCCTGGGGGACCCGGCCACGGGGGCGGAGGCTGGGGGCATGACAACGACACTCATCACCGGAGCCAACCGCAGTCTCGGGCTCGAGACCGTCCGTCGCCTCGTCGAGGCCGGGCACACCGTGTACGCCGGCATGCGCGATCCGGCCACGGGGGACGAGGCACGTGCCCTCGGCGCGCACGTCGTCCAGCTGGACGTCACCGACCAGTCCTCGGTCGAGCGCGCGGTCGCCGGACTGCCCGGACTCGACGTGCTCGTGAACAACGCGGGCATCCTCGGGACGTCGTTCGGGGTCGACGACCTCGACGCCGCTGCGATCGGAGCCGTGCTCGACACGAACGTGACCGGCGTCGTGCGCGTGACGCAGGCGGCGCTGCCGCTGCTGCGGGAGTCGGCGAACCCGGTCATCGTGAACGTGGCCTCGGGTGTGGGCTTCCCGCGGTGGCTGACGACCCCCGGGCGGGACGAGTACCCGGTGCCCGCGGTGCCGTACGCCGCGTCGAAGGCGGCACTCATCGCCCTCACCGTGCAGTACGCGAAGAACCTGCCCGGGTTCCGGGTGAACGCGAGCGACCCCGGGTACACGGCGACGGAGTTCAACGGGTTCGGCGGGCACCAGACCGTGACCGAGGGGACGGACGCCACGGTGGCGCTGGCGACGCTCGGCGCGGACGGCCCCACGGGGGAGTTCCACGACCGCGACGGGCGCATCGCGTACTGAGGGCGGCCGGCGGGGCTGGGCGCGCGGGGCGGGACACGCGGGGCGGCCCGCGGCCGCTTCGTGAGCAGAAGATGTCGGGTCGGCCGGATGGACCCGACACCTTCTGCTCCCCGAGTGCGTCCGCCACCGCGGGCGCGACGGCCTGGAGGCACGGCTCGCGTCCGACGGGCGAGCTCGCTCGGTCCCGTGGCCGGGTCGCAGCGCGCCCGGTTCAGCCGTGCACGTCGGCGCCGAACCCCGGCCCTGGACGCATCATCCAACCCGCGGCATCGGGGAGCGGGCGGAAGCCGAACCGCTCGTACAGCCCGTGGGCGTCCGCGGTGAAGAGTGCGAACCGCTTCAGGCCGAGCGGCTCGATGGCCTCGATGACTCCCTGCACGAGCGCGACGCCGACACCGCCGCCTCGCGCCGCCGGGTCGACGAAGACGTCGGCGAGCCAGCCGAACGTCACGCCGTCGGTGATCACACGGGCGTACCCGAGCTGCTGACCGCTGGTGTCGTCGTAGACGCCGAAGTTCCGGGAGCCGGCGATGATCGCGTCCTGCGTGGCACGGTCACGGCCCCGGGCCCAGTAGGACTCCTCGCTCAGCCAGCGGTGGACACGGGGGACGTCGAGGTCGGCGGGGTCGGCGGAGAAACGCAGTCCAGTCATGTTGCCAGTGAACCGGCGGTGCCATCCGGTGCGCAACGCCGGCGCTCACGCGGGGCTCCGTCTGTCAGGATGGCCGGATGCGCGCAGTCCAGTACGACGAGTTCGGTTCCGTCCCCGCGGTCGTGGAGGTCCCGGACCCGGTCGCCCCGATCGACGGGGTGGTCGTCCGGGTCGCCGCGACCGGGGTCTGCCGGAGTGACTGGCACGCGTGGAAGGGGCACGACGACTCGGTGCGCCTGCCGCACATCCCCGGGCACGAGTTCGCCGGCGTGGTGTCGTCCGCCGGCCCCGACGTCCGCGGGTTCGCCGTGGGGGACCGGGTGACCGCGCCGTTCGTCTTCGCGTGCGGCGAGTGCGAGCAGTGCCTGGACGGTGCGACGCAGGTGTGCACGCAGCAGCAGCAGCCCGGCTTCACACTGCCCGGTTCGTACGCCGAGGCCGTGGTGGTCCCGCACGCGGACGTCAACCTCGTCGCGCTCCCGGACGCCGTCGGGTTCGCCGAGGCCGCCGGGCTCGGGTGCCGCTTCGGGACCGCGTACCACGCACTGCACGCCCGGGGACGAGTGGCCGCCGGCGAGTGGGTGGCCGTCTTCGGCTGCGGGGGAGTCGGACTGTCGACCGTCATCGTCGCGGTCGCCGCGGGAGCGAAGGTCGTCGCGGTGGACGTCTCGCCCGCGGCACTCGCGCGTGCCGAAGCCCTCGGTGCGGTTCCGGTACCGATGGACGACGCGGTCGGGGAGGCCGTCCGGACCGTCACGGGCGGCGGAGCCCACGTGTCCGTGGACGCCTTCGGTAGCCGCGCCACGTCGGTCGCCGCGGTCGCCGCACTCCGGCCTCGGGGTCGGCACGTCCAGGTCGGGCTGCTGCTCGACGACGAGGCCGTGCCGGCGATCCCGATGGGCCGCGTCATCGGCGACGAGCTCGAGCTGCTCGGCAGTCACGGGATCTCGGTGGGGGAGTACGCGGCGATGCTCGATGACGTCGTCGCCGGACGCCTCCGCCCGTCGGAGTCGATCGGTCGGACGATCGGGTTCGACGAGCTTCCCGAGGCGATCCTCGCGATGGACCGGCCGGCGACTTCCGCGGGCATGACGGTCGCGGTGTTCTGAGCGCCGGCGACTGCCTTCAGCGCTTCGGTCGGTACACGTCCGCCTTCGCGCCGCCGTCGAACACCGTCGAACTGATCAGCGTCAGGTCGAGTTCGTCCTGCAGCCCCGAGAAGATCCCGTCGCCCGCCCCGAGGACCACCGGCAGGACCACCAGGCGGTACTCGTCGACGAGGCCCGCGGCCACGAGGCTCCGGCAGAAGTCCGTCCCGCCCTGTGCGAGGACGTCAGCGCCGTCCTCGGCCCGCAGCCGGTCGACCTCCGCCACGAGGTCGCCGTTCGCCACCCGGGCACCGGTCCAGGTCGCCGCCGCGGGGGAGTCGGCCCCACCCATTTCGACCGTGGCAGGATCGAACGCACGCTGGCGGGTGAAGACGACCTTCGGGACGGTGTTCATCGCACCGGCGACGGGTGTCGTCGCGTTCGCCCAGAAGCCGGCGATGGACTCGAACGTCCGACGACCGAACGCGTGCACACCGGCGCCGGACACGGTGTCGAGCACCCACGCGGCCGAGTCCGGACTCGCGGCGCGGAACATCCAGTCGGACTCCGCACGTGCACCTGCGACGAAACCGTCGAGGGACATCGACATCTTGAGGACGAGCTTCCGCATCGGACACCGCCGCTTCCGAGCACCGCTCGGTGCTCATGACCGCGATGCTAGAGGGGAGTGGCGTCGACCACCAGGGCGGGGCCGCAGTGCGGCCGGATGGATCTGAGTTGACATAATATGCATTATCGGCGCATAGCGAGTGGGGCCAAGGAGGCGCGGATCCCCGCAGCTGGTCCGCTCACGCCAGCCGCGCCTCCCGTCCCTCCTGCAGCAGCCACGGCCGTCATCCGCGCGGCATCGACCGCTTCGGTCGCGCGGCGCGCGACGTCATCCCCAGGACCGATGACTTTCTCTGTGGCGTCGGTGACCATCGATATCATGCATATCAGTTCGGTAGCGATCTCCAGGAGGCAGGCATGACACCGTCGCGCCCACAGCTCGTCGTCCACGACGACGCCGTCCGCGCGAACACCGCCGTGTTCGCCGACCGGACGGACGGCGGCGTCATGGCCGTCCTCAAGGCCGACGGGTTCGGCCACGGGGCGATCGCCCGGTCGGTCCTCGCTGCCGGGGCGACGTCGATCGGCGTGACCACCATCGACGAAGCGATCGCCGTCCGGGCAACCGTGACGGACGCGCCGGTGCTCAGCTGGCTCAACCCGGTCGACGCGGACTTCGACGGTGCGCTGCTCGCCGACGTCGACATCGCCGTCCCGAGCGCCGAGCTGCTCAGTGCCGTCAGCCGTGCAGCAGTCCGGACCGGACGCCGTGCCCGGGTCCACCTGCACGTCGACGTCGGGATGGCCCGCGACGGTGCCGATTCCGGGTCGTGGCCGTCGCTGTGCACCGCCGCACGCGAGCTCGAGCGGCTCGGCACGGTCCGGGTCGTCGGGGTGATGGGCCACATGTCCTGCGCCGACCGGCCCGACGACCCGCAGAACACGCGCGAACGGCTGCTGTTCGACAACGCGGTGCGCACTGCCCGGCGTCGCGGACTGTCCGGCTTCGTCACGCACCTCGCCGCCACGGCAGCGACCGTCACGGGGGTCGGCGGCCGCCACGGTCTGCACCGCATCGGCGCGGGGCTCTTCGGGATCGACCCCTCCCGGACCTCGACGGACCTGCAGCCGACGCTCTCCCTGACGGCTCCGGTCGTCGGTTCCCGGGTGATCGGCCCCGGGGCCGGCGTCGGCTACGGCCTCGACCACGTCGTCGACCGTCGGACCACCCTGGCGCTGCTCCCCCTGGGCTACGGCGACGGACTCCCCCGTGCGGCGTCCGAGCGGGCCGAGGTCCAGGTGCGCGGACGCCGTCGACCGCTCGTCGGCCGGTTCTCGATGGACATGGTCGTCGTGGACACCGGCGACGACCGGCTGGAGCTCGGCGAGACCGTCACGTTCTTCGGGCGCGGCCTCGACGGCGAGCCGACCGTCCACGACTGGGCGGGCTGGGCCGACACCATCGAGCACGAGATCGTCACCCGGATCGGCACGCGCGCCGCCCGGGTCCACCGCACCGTCACCACCCCGGAGGCCACCGTTGCCTGATCGCCACGACTCCCACACCCCCACGGCCCCGACGCGGGTCGCGATCATCGGTGGCGGCGCGAACGACGAGCACGAGGTCTCGCTCGCATCGGCGGCCGCGGTCACGCGAGCCGTCCGGGCCCTCGGCTTCGACGCGGTCCCGCTGACGATCGACCGGGCGGGCGGCTGGCGGCACACGGACGGCGCCGCGCTGTCCCCCGCGGACGCCGTTGCCGTGCTGACGTCGTGCCGCGCGGCGTTCCCGGTACTCCACGGTGTCCACGGTGAGGACGGCGCGGTCGCCGGCTTCCTCACGATGATCGGCGTGCCGGTGGTCGGCTCCCCCGTCCGCGCCGGCGCACTCGGCATGGACAAGTGGGTCACGAAGACCTTGGCCGAGGCCGTCGGCGTCCGCACCGCGCCGGGTGTGCTGATCCGCGCTGGAGACGAGATCGGCCAGGTGCCCCTGCGGCCGCCCTTCGTCGTGAAGCCGACGACCGGTGGCTCGAGCAACGGCGTGACGGTGGTCCGGACGCCCGACGCGTACGCGGCTGCCGTGGCACTCGCCCGGGCTGCAGGCACCGACGTGCTCGCCGAGGCGTTCATCACCGGGCGCGAGATCGACATCGCCGTGTTCCGCGACGACACCGGGGCGCTCCGCACCGGCGCGACGCTGGAGATCGGCGTCGCCGACGGCGACGTGTTCGGGCGCACCGAGAAGTACGACGGGACCGCACGGTTCACGGTGCCGGCGGCACTGTCGGCCACCGACGAGGCAGCGATCGAGCACGCAGCCCGGACCCTCTACGACACGCTTGGGTGCGCGGGCGTCGCGCGGTTCGACTTCTTCCTCACCGACCACGGCGTCGTGCTGAACGAGGTGAACACCGCGCCGGGGTTCACCGAGCAGTCGCAGGTGCCCCGGATGTTCGCGGCGGTCGGCTTGGACTACGTCGAGCTCGTGCGTGCCCTGCTGCAGGCGGCTGAACGGGCCGTCTGACCGGCGAACCGCGCCGCCGTGCGATCAGGACTGCGGATCGCCGCTCGTCGGGACGTCGTCCGCGTCGATCTCGAGCGAGGCGTGTTCGCTGCCCTGCTCCTCGAGGTTCTCCTGATCTGTGTCCGGCTGCTCCGGCTCCTCGCTGTGGGTGGTCTCCTCGGCAGGGTCAGGCTGGCTGTAGCTCATGTGGCGGAAGCTACGCGGGCCGACCTGGGCGCGCGTCCGGCGGTCCGGAACACGCGTTGTGTCTTCCAGGAGGAACGGTGCGGGCCGGACCCGCGCGTCCCGAGTGGCAATCCTGTCCGGGACACGGCAACGCCCCGCCGACCATCGGTCGGCGAGGCGTTTCGCGCGGGCGCGACGTCAGTTGTTGGAGACTGCAGGGACCACGATCGCGATAGCGATGATGATGAAGATGATCGACAGGACGATGGCGATCGCGCTGAGGATGATGCCACTGAGGACCATCCCGCGGCTACCGACAGCACGGCGACGCGCCAGGAAACCGAGGACCAGTCCGACGATGCCGGCGATCAGTCCGATCCAAACGAAGAGGAACGAGAAGACGACACCGACGATGCCGAGGACGAGCGAGCCGATCGCGATCCCGTTGCCACCACGGGCAGCCGGAGCAGCACCGGGAGTGTTCTGAGCGGGCGGGTAGCCGTTCGTGGACATGGATAGCTCCTTCGGTCAGGGACGCATCGAGCGGCCGGGTAGCCGCGAACTGGATGGCATGAGCGTCAGTCAGGACGGTAGACCGTTCGGCCAGCTGGTGTTCAGGTACTCCGTCCGGAGCTGTCCCCCGTCTCAGGCTCCGACGTAGGCCGCCAGGTGCTCCCCCGTGATCGTCGACCGAGCCGCGACGAGCTCGGCCGGCGTGCCCTCGAACACGACGCGGCCGCCGTCGTGCCCTGCGCCGGGCCCGAGGTCGATGAGCCAGTCGGCGTGTGCCATCACGGCCTGGTGGTGCTCGATCACGACGACCGTGCGCCCGGCCTCGACCATGCCGTCCAGCAGCCCGAGCAGCTGTTGGACGTCCGCCAGGTGCAGCCCGGTCGTCGGCTCGTCGAGCACGATCACCCCGCCGGGGTCGCCGAGGTGCGTCGCGAGCTTGAGCCGCTGCCGCTCGCCGCCGGACAGGGTCGTCAGCGGCTGGCCGATCGTCAGGTACCCGAGTCCGACGTCGACGAGCCGGGCGAGGATCGCGTGCGCCGCGGGGATCCTCGACTCCCCCGCCGCGAAGAACGCCGCAGCGTCAGCCACGGGCATCGCGAGGACCTCGCTGATGTCCTTGCCCCCGAGCCGGAACTCGAGCACCGACTGGTCGAATCGCTTCCCGCCGCACTCGGCGCACGGGGTCGCGATGCCGGCCATCATGCCGAGGTCCGTGTAGATGACCCCCGCGCCGTTGCACGCCGGGCACGCACCCTCGGAGTTGGCGCTGAACAGGGCGGGCTTCACACCGTTGGCCTTCGCGAAGGCCTTGCGGATCGGCTCCAGCAGCCCCGTGTACGTCGCCGGGTTGCTGCGCCGGGAGCCGCGGATCGCGCCCTGGTCGATCGCGACGACACCGTCACGGGGTGACAGCGACCCGTGGATGAGCGTGCTCTTGCCGGAGCCGGCGACACCCGTCACGACCGTGAGCACCCCGGTCGGCACGTCGACGTCCACACCCTGCAGGTTGTGCGCGTCGGCGCCGCGGATCTCGAGGACGCCGGTGCGTTCGCGCACGACGTCCTTCACCGACACCCGGTCGTCGAGGTGGCGACCGGTGACCGTGTCGCTCGTGCGGAGCCCGTCGACCGGCCCCTCGTAGCAAAGCGCCCCGCCGTTCGTCCCCGCCCCCGGCCCGAGGTCGACGACGTGGTCCGCGATCGCGATGACCTCGGGCTTGTGCTCGACGACGAGCACCGTGTTGCCCTTGTCGCGGAGGCGGAGCAGGAGTCCGTTCATCCGCTCGATGTCATGGGGGTGCAACCCGGTGCTCGGTTCGTCGAAGACGTAGGTGACGTCGCTCAAGGACGACCCGAGGTGCTTCACCATCTTGACGCGCTGCCCCTCTCCCCCGGACAGGGTCCCCGTGGGACGGTCGAGCGAGAGGTACCCGAGGCCGATCTCGACGAAGGAGTCGACCGCGTCCCGCAGGCCGTCGAGCAAGGGCCCGACGGTCGGTTCGTCGATCCCCCGCAGCCAGGCGGCGAGGTCGGTGATCTGCATCGCGCAGACGTCCGCGATGCTCTTGCCGGCGATCGTCGACGACCGTGCGACGTCGTTCAGCCGGGTGCCACCGCAGGCCGGACAGGTGGTGAAGGTGACCGCGCGGTCGACGAAGGCCCGGATGTGGGGCTGCATCGCTTCGCGGTCCTTCTGCAGGAACGAGCGCCGCACGCGCGGGACGAGCCCCTCGTACGTCATGTTGATGCCGGCGATCTTCTGCTTCGTCGGTTCGCGGTACAGGAAGTCCTGGCGTTCGGCGTCCGTGAAGTCACGGATCGGCGTGTCCTTGTCGAAGTACCCGGACTCGGCGAACATCCGGACGTTCCAGCCGTCCGTGCCGTACCCGGGGATCGTGATCGCCCCGTCCGACAGGGACTTCGTGTCGTCGAACAGCTGCGTGAGGTCGATGTCGGTGACCGTGCCGCGGCCTTCGCAGTCGGCGCACATACCGCCGAGCCGTGAGAACGAGACCTTCTCCGCCTTGGCGTCCTTGCCCTTCTGCACGGTGATGGCACCACCGGCCGTGACCGTCGCGAGGTTGAAGGAGAACGCGTTCGGGCCACCGATGTGGGGCGTCCCGAGGCGGCTGAACAGCACGCGGAGCATGGCGTTGGCGTCCGTCACGGTGCCCACCGTCGAGCGGGGATCGGCGCCGATGCGTTCCTGGTCGACGACGATCGCGGTGGTGAGGCCGTCGAGCACGTCGACGTCGGGGCGTGCGAGCGACGGCATGAAGCCCTGCAGGAACGCGCTGTACGTCTCGTTGATCATGCGCTGCGACTCCGCCGCGATGGTCGCGAAGACCAGTGAGCTCTTGCCCGACCCGGACACGCCGGTGAAGACGGTCAGGCGACGCTTCGGGAGCTCGACGTCGACGTCGCGCAGGTTGTTCTCACGTGCACCGCGCACCCGGATGCGGTCGTGGGTGTCAGCGGCGTGCTCGGCACTCGGTTCCATGCCCACAGGGTAGCGGTGACGTGTGACGTTCCACAGGACGGTTCCGCAGCGGAACGAGCCAGCGCGTCAGGACGGTGCGTGGGAGCGGACGAGGCCCGGGAGCTCGGCGGGCTCGAACGGCTCGTCGGTGGCGTCGAGCTCGTCGGCCGTCCACCAGCGCGACTGCAGGATGTCCACGCGCTCGTCGTCGGTCCACTCGGCGTCCGACAGCGTGAAGCCGGGCGTCCGGACGACGTAGAACTCCGCGTGGCCGCGGTCGTGGTCGGCCAGGTCCCACTCGACGGTGAAGTCCCACGACCACACCGGCTCCCCCGGGTCGTCGATGACGATGCCGGTCTCCTCGCGCAGCTCGCGGATCGCGGCGTCGCGGTGGTCCTCGCCAGGGTCGACACCGCCGCCGGGCGTGATCCAGCGGTGTGCGCCATCCGACGACGGGGAGTTGGTGTCCATCAGGAACACCCGACCGTCGGGGTCGAGCAGGATGATCCGGGAGGTGCGGCGCAGGCCGGGCTTCGCAGTCACCCGTCCGACGTTAGCCGACGAAGCCGCTGACGTCGCCGACGAGCTTGGTGTGGTCGGCGGGGATCGGCTCGATCGCGGCCGCGGCGATCTCGGCGGCGAACTCGGAGACGCTGTAGAGCTTGCCGACCTCGGCACGACGGCCCTCGATCGCGCCCGGGTTGAGGCGGTTGAGGAGCGTGGCGGTGATCGTGCCCTCGATCATGTCGCCGGAGACGACCACGAACTCGATGCCCGCCGCGTCGAGCTGCGGCACGAGCTCGCGGAGGGCGAGCTCGCCGGCCCGCTTGCTCTTGGCGACCGGCACGTACTCGTCCATCGTCTCGGCGGTCTCGACGAAGTGGGCCTGGTGGCTCGTGACGAACACGACGCGCGATCCGGCGGGCATGTGCGGCACGGCGGTCTGCAGCATGTCCACCTGCGCGTCGCGGTTCAGGCGCAGCGCGTAGTCCTCGCCCAGGCCGGACTCCATGCCACCGGAGGCGTTGAGCACGAGCAGGTCGATGCCGCCCCACTCCTGCACGACGGTGTCGACCATCGCCTGGACGGAGTCGTGGTCGGTGAGGTCCGCACCGACGGCGAGTGCCGAGCCGCCCGCGGCGACGATCTTCTCGGCGATCTGCTCGGCACGCTTGGCCTTGTTGCGGTAGTTCACGACGACCTTGGCGCCGGCCTCGGCCAGGTACCCGACGGTGTCGGCGCCGATGCCGCGGGAGGACCCCGTGACGAGGGCGCGCTTGTCGGCGAGGGATCCGGGGGCGAGGGGGTTGCTCACAGTCGTGTTCTCCAGGTCTGGTTCGGCGGGTCGGCCGCCGACGAGCCTACCAACCACCGCGCGGGCACAGCACGGACTTGATATGTTGAACGGAGTTGGACCGGCCGTCGCGACGCAGCGAGCAGCCGCGCGCGACCGAGGGAGGGAGATCGCGTGAACGGGATCGATTGGATCCAGACCGTCATCTGGATCGGACTGGTGCTCCTGCTGGGTGTGGTCGAGATATTCACGCTCGACTTCATCTTCATCATGCTCGCGGCCGGTGCTGCCGGCGGGCTGGTCGCCGCACTCCTCGGCGCACCGTGGTGGCTGTCGGCCATCATCGCCGCGGGCGTCGCCCTGCTGTTGCTGTCGGTCGTCCGGCCGCGGCTCCTGACGGCACTCGGTCGGAACGCCGACCCGCACCGCACCAACGTCGAGGGACTCATCGGGCTGCCGGGCACGGTCGCCGTCGCCTTCACCGCGTCCGCCCCCGGCCAAGTCCGCCTGGCCAACGGCGAGACCTGGAGCGCCCGCATCTCCGCCGACGCCACAGACCGAACACCGCCGCTCGGGACCCCCGTGGTCGTCGAGTCCATCGAGGGGTCGACGGCTGTCGTCCGCCTCGGAGAAAGGGCCACCTCGTGACCATCTCAGCCGGGACGATCGCACTGCTCGTCCTCATCCTCGTCGTCGTCATCTTCGTGATCGTCGTCCTGTCCCGCGCGATCCGCATCGTGCCGCAGGCGACCGCGGGGATCGTCGAACGCCTCGGCAAGTACCACAAGACCCTCAACCCCGGGTTGAACCTGCTGGTGCCGTTCATCGACCGGCTCCGGCCGCTGCTCGACATGCGCGAGCAGGTCGTGTCGTTCCCGCCGCAGCCCGTCATCACCGAGGACAACCTGGTGGTCTCGATCGACACGGTCGTCTACTTCCAGGTCACCGACGCCCGCGCCGCCACCTACGAGATCGCAAACTACCTCGGCGCGGTCGAGCAGCTCACGACCACCACGCTCCGCAACGTCGTCGGTGGCCTCAACCTCGAAGAGGCCCTGACCAGCCGCGACAACATCAACGGCCAACTCCGCGTCGTGCTCGACGAGGCGACCGGCAAGTGGGGCATCCGCGTCGGCCGCGTCGAGCTCAAGGCGATCGAGCCGCCCGTGTCGATCCAGGACGCCATGGAGCAGCAGCTGCGTGCCGAGCGCAGCCGTCGTGCCGCCATCCTGCAGGCAGAGGGGACGAAGCAGTCCCAGATCCTCGAGGCCGAGGGACAGCGGCAGGCCGCCATCCTCGCGGCCGAGGGTGACGCGAAGGCCCAGGTCCTCCGTGCCGAGGGTGAAGCGCAGGCGATCGCCACGGTGTTCGACGCCATCCACACCGGCGACCCGGACGACAAGCTCCTGTCGTACCAGTACCTGCAGACCCTGCCGAAGATCGCCGAGGGCACCGCGAACAAGCTCTGGATGATCCCGAGCGAGTTCACCGAGGCACTGTCCGGCATCGCGAAGGGCTTCACCGCCGGGCGCACCGGCAGCGGACCGATCGCCGGCGGCGGTGCCGGGGGCGACTTCCTGTCGCGGATCTCCAAGCTCGCGAACGAGAGCCTGGCGAACAGCGCGGCCGCCGACGCCGCGGCCGGTTCGGTCCCCCGCCCGGACGCCACGGCGGCGGACATCGTCCCCGAGTCCGAGCTCGACCAGCGTCTCGCCGAGTCGAACAAGAGCGTCGACGCGCACCTCGCCGCGTCGGACGAGGCCGCGGCCGACGAGCTCCGCGACGCAGCGAAGGACGAGCACCACGGGAGCGCGACCGACGCCGGCCCCGACGCCTCCGGGCACCGCACGAGCGACGGCTCCGGCCGCCGCTGACCTCCACCACGACGACGACGCCCGCCCCGGGAGACCGGGGCGGGCGTCGTCGTGTGCGGGTCAGGCGCCGCGTCGTGCGCGCAGGAACTGCAGTCGCTCCTGCAGGAGCTCCTCGAGCTCTTCACGCGAGCGCCGCTCGAGCAGCATGTCCCAGTGGGTCCTGGGGGCCTTGACGTCCTCTTCGGCGACCTCGACGGGGATGCCGTCGTCGCCGAGGAGTCGTCCTTCGCGACCGGAGCGGGGCTCCGACCACGTCTGGGGGACGTCTGCATCCGCCGAGAAGACGATGTCGAACGTCTCCCCCGATTCCGTCTGGTAGACCGCACGCTTGCGGTCCGAGAGCTCGACGCCCTCTTCGCTCTGGAGACTCTGACTCCCGAGCCGCATGCCGCGGAGACTCCGATCAGCCATGTGTGTGCTCCTCTCGCTCGTCTGCCCTCCACAACACTGTCCCACGCGCCTGCACTCCCGGACCGGCGCATTCACAGTCCTCTCCCAGTGCGGGACCGAGGCCTGCTTGCTCAGGCGCGGCGAGCAGTCCCGCGGCGGCCCCAGGGCGCGCAGGCGAGCAGCGTGAGGAGCCCGCCGAGCGAGAGCAGGAGCGCGATCGACCCGGACGCGAGGGTCGCCGGGGTGGTGGTGGTCCCGAGCGGCACGTCCGTGATCATCGAGGTCGCGGTGTACGCCGGCACCCGGTCGATCGTCCGTCCGGTCGGGTCGATGACCTGCGACGCCCCGACGGTGGAGATGTTCACGAGCGACCGACCGGTCTCGATCGCCCGCATCCGAGCGATCTCGAGCTGCTGCAGGTTCTCGTCGGTGCCGTCGAAGTCAGCGTTGTTCGTCTGCGCCAGGATGACCTGCGCTCCCCCGCGCGCCATGTCGGTGGCGAGTCCGTCGTCGACGATGTCGAAGCAGATCGCGATGCCCGCCCGGACGCCGGCGACCGACAGCACGTTCGGCTTCGTCCCCGGGGTGTAGTCGCGCTGCAGCAGCCCGATGAGCGACGGCGCGAGCTTCGAGAAGAACCAGCGGTCCGGGACGTACTCGCCGAAGGGCACCGGGCGCTTCTTGTCGTAGGACGACTGCCAGCCGTCCTTCGTCCACACGAACGAGGTGTTGTGCAGGACGCCCGAGGACGTCTGCGTGATGGCGCCGGCGACGATCGGCGCCCCGACGGAGTCGACGACCTGGTCGAGGGCCGACGCGATCACCGACTGCTGGCGCGGATCGAACTCGGCGGAGCCCTCGGGCCAGACCACGAGGTCGACCCCCTTCGCCTCGACGTCGGTCGCCGCGACCTGCGCGCTCAGCACCGCGCCCGGCGCCGCCCGGTCGAAGTACCCGGCGGGGCCGTCGCCCTGCACCGACTCGATCCGGATCGTGCCGTCGGTGGCGGTCGGCCACGCGGGCACGGCGAGCACGGCGGCGACGAGCAGTCCCGCCGTCGCCACGCGGACGGGCACCCGGACGGCCCGGCCGGGACCGCGGGGTACGACCAGGGCGAGCGACACGACGACCGCGACGCAGTACACGACGACGAACGTCACCCCGAGCACACCCACGTAGGCAGCCAGGTGCGTGAACGGGCCCTGCGACTGCGAGAGACCGACCCGCCCCCACGCGAAGCCGCCGTAGGGCCAGCTCCCCGAGAACCACTCGCGTCCGGTCCAGAGCGCGGCGACGACGGCCGGGAGGCCCCACACTCGTCCGGCGGTGGACGGCACGACACGCGCCACCCAGCGGTACGCGAGGGCGATCGCGACGCTGCCGAGGGCGAAGAACGCGGCTTCGAACAGCGCGAGCGCGAACCACGGGACCGGGCCGAGGTAGCGGCCGGCCCACGAGATCGCGGGGATCCAGAAGGCCGCGCCGGAGACGTACCCGAGCCAGGCCGCGCGCCGGGCACGCTGGCCCATCGCGGCGAGCAGCATGCACGCGAGTGCCGGGTAGACGAGGAACCACCAGCCCGGCGACGGGAAGGCGAGTGCGAACAGCACGCCCCCGATGACGGCGAGCGGGAACGCCTGCGCGAGCGGCAGGGCGGCGAAGTCGGACCGGCGGCCCGCCGGCGGGCACACGGCGGAACCGCGACCCCCCGCCGCGGACCCACGCCCAGCAGCCGCGGACGCGCGCCCGGCGGCCGCGTCCTGACCAGGGGCGACGGAGGCAGTGGGGGCGGCGCCCTGCGGGCGCACGTCGGACTCGGGAACCGGCACCGTGCCTCCTGTCAGACCGCCGCGTAGGCGACGATGCCGCGGCGCACCGCGTCCGTCGCCCGCCGTGCGGTCTGGGCGAGGTCGTCGTCGCCGGCGTTCCGGATCTGGTCGAGCAGGTCGATGACCTGCTTCGACCAGCGCACGAAGTCGCCGGCCGGCAGGTCGAGCGTGCGCAGCACGTCGTCGAGCGCGGAGCCGGACGCCCAGCGGAACATGCCGACCGCGGCGGCCGGGGTCGGCGGCTGCGACCCGGCGAGGCGGGCGTCGCGCTCGATGTCGTCGAGTCGGGACCAGATCGTGAGGGTCTCGTCGAGTGCCGGACGGAACGCCCCGCGGGGCAGGGCGTGCTCGGTGCCGGGCGCGTCTTCTCGGCGGGGCTGGTAGACGATCGTGGCGGCCATCGCGGCGAGCTGCGCCGGGGTGAGGTCCTTCCAGACGCCCGCCTCGAGGCACTCGGCGACGAGCAGGTCCCGCTCACCGTAGATCCGCTGCAGCCGACGCCCGCCGGCGGCGACCGTGGCCTCGCCGTTGCCGGTGTCGACCAGGTAGCCGAGCTGCAGGAGCACGTTCGTGACCCGGTCGAACGTGGTCGCGACCGCACCCGTGCGGGAACGGATCTGCTGCAGGAGCTTGTCGTTGGCGCGCTTGAGCTTGTACCAGCGCTCGGACCAGCGGGCATGGGCCTCTCTGTCGGGGCAGGCGTGGCAGGGGTGCCGCTGCATGCGCCGTCGGACGTCCGTGATGGCGGCCTGCCGCTCGGCCCGGGCACCGTGCGAGGCCTCGCGCCCGCCGGGGACGTTCGTCCGCTCGAGGTCGGAGAGCTCACGGCGCAGGGCCGCGTACTCGGTGAAGTCGCCGAGGTGGCACTGCATCGCCTGCTGGTAGCCGTCGAGGGACTCCTGCTGCGACCGGACCTTCCGCGCGAGGTCGACGACCGAACGGTCGGCCTGGAACTGCGCGAACGACGTCTCGAGGACCTCGCGCGTGCGCTGCCGACCGAATTGGTCGATGAGGTTCACGGCCATGTTGTAGGTCGGCTTGAACGACGAGTTCAGCGGGTAGGTGCGGCGGCTCGCGAGCGACGCGACACCCTGGGGGTCGAGGCCGTCCGACCACTGGATGACCGAGTGCCCCTCGACGTCGATGCCACGACGCCCCGCGCGACCGGTGAGCTGCGTGTACTCCCCCGGCGTGATCGGGACGCGGGCTTCGCCGTTGAACTTCTCCAGCTTCTCGAGGACGACCGTGCGGGCCGGCATGTTCACGCCGAGCGCCAGGGTCTCCGTCGCGAACACGACCTTGAGGAGCTTGCGCTGGAAGAGGTCCTCCACCACCTCCTTGAAGGCCGGCAGGAGCCCCGCGTGGTGCGCCGCGACGCCGCGTTCGAGGCCCTCGAGCCACTCCCAGTAGCCGAGCACGGCGAGGTCCTCGTCGAGGAGGGTGCGGCAGTGGTACTCCGCCGTCTCGCGGATCTCGTTGCGTTCCTGCGCCGTCGTCAGCGACAGCCCCGACCGGAGGACGTTGCGGACCCCCTGGTCGCACCCGTTCCGGCTGAACACGAAGAAGATCGCGGGCAGGAGCATCCGCTCGTCGAGCATGTGGGCGATGCGCTCGCGGTGGAGCTTCTCGGTGCGCGGACCACGACGGTCGTGGTAGCCCCCGCGCCCCCGGCCGCCGCGGTGTCCGCCGCCGTGCCGTTCGCTGCGCGAGGCGCCGCCGACGAGCCGGAGCAGCTCCGGGTTGACGCGGTTCGTCGCCGCGGCACCGCTGGAGTCGAACAGGTCGACCATCTTCGAGCCGACGAGGACGTGCTGTTCGAGCGGCACGGGGCGGTCCTCGGAGACGATGACGTCGGTGTCGCCGCGGACGGTCTGCAGCCAGTCGCCGAACTCTTCCGCGTTGGAGACCGTGGCGCTGAGGGAGACGAGCCGGACCTCGGTCGGGAGGTGCAGGATCACCTCTTCCCAGACGGCACCGCGGAACCGGTCGGCGAGGTAGTGGACCTCGTCGAGGACGACCCACGCGAGGTCGTCGAGCAGATCCGAGTCCGCGTAGATCATGTTCCGCAGGACCTCGGTCGTCATCACGACGACGCGTGCCCGCGGGTTCACGTTCGTGTCGCCGGTCAGCAGTCCGACCTCGGACTCGCCGTAGACGTCGACGAGCTCGGCGTACTTCTGGTTGCTCAGCGCCTTCATCGGTGTCGTGTAGAACACCTTCGCCGTCGGCTGCCGCATCGCCGACCAGATCGCGAACTCGGCCACGATCGTCTTGCCGGCACCGGTCGGCGCGGCCACGAGGACGCTGCGCCCCTGGTCGAGCGCGTCGCACGCGGCGAACTGGAACGGGTCGAGGTCGAACCGCAGGTCGGCGCGGAAGAGTTCGAGGTTGCGGGACCGGTTCCGGACCTTCGCCGCCCGGAACCGTTCTGCAGCGCTCGGCTCCGTCGTGCTCACAGGCCGTACTCTTCGTCGAGCTTCGCCTGGCGCTTCGCCACCCGGCGGTCGTGGAGCCAGGCCACCGCGCACGCGGCGACGTACAGCACGATCATCGGCACGGCGAGCAGGAACATCGAGATGACGTCGGCGCTGGGCGTCACGATGGCGCAGAAGACCAGGATGCAGAGGATCGCCACGCGCCAGGACTTGATGATCGCGGACGCGGACAGCACGCCGACGAAGTTCAGCAGCACGAGGAACACCGGCAGGACGAACGCGATGCCGACGGCGACGATGAGCTTGATGACGAAGTCGTAGTAGGCCTTGGCGTCGACGATGGAGGTGTCCTGGCTCGACACGAAGCTGCCGAGGATGCCGACCACGTGCGGCAGGATGTACCACCCGAACCAGCAGCCCGCGAAGAACAGCGGGATCGCGGTGCCGAGGAAGCCCCACACGTACTGCTTCTCACGTCGCACCAGCGCCGGGACGATGAACGCCCAGATCTGGTAGAGCCACACCGGACTCGCGATGACGATGCCGATCGTGATGGCGATCTGCAGCTTCAGGTCGAACGCGCCCGTGATCATCGGGAAGTTGAGTTCGGCCGTGTGGCCGCCGACCTTGGCGAGCTGGGACACCGGGGACCGGAGCGCGTCGAGCACGAACGGGGTCAGGAACCACCCACCGACCGCGGCGACGACGATCGCGATCACTGCGCGGAACAGGCGGTTGCGCAGCTCGATGAGGTGCTGCCCGAGCGACATGCGGCCTTCGGCGTCCTTCGTCGGACGCCCGGTCCGCCTCGCTCGCCCGCGCGCGGTCGTCGAAGCCATGGGTCGATCCTACGGGGTCGGGACCGACAGTCGGCCGCGACGTGCGTTCGCACAGGAGGGTCACGGGCCTGGAGGCGCGGGGCGGGGCCGCACCGCGCCTCCCGTCCGTCGGTCGGCACGTCGGCGGCGGGGCCGACGCGGGTCCGGTCCGGCGGTCGCGCGCGGTCCGGCGGCCGCGCTCGGTTCGAACCACGGAACCGACATCGAACCACGTCGCGGTTCCGGTTCCACGTCGGTTTCGTGGTTCGACGTACGCGACACGCAGCGCCGGTCCGGCGGACGCGCGCGGCTCAGTCGGCGGCGAGGGCCGCCGCGGCGAAGTCGCGCACCGCGGCCCGTGCGGCCGGCGGGTCGAGCACGACCGCGCGACCGGGCAGCCCCGCGACGAGCCGCACCACACCGTCGAAGCCGTTCGACGCCGCCAGCCGGATGCGCACCCGGCCGTCGGTGTCGGGCGCGTCGGCCGTGTCGGCGAGGAAGTCGGCCACGAGCGGCAGCGACGAGGAGTCGAGCTCGACGGTGACGATCACGTCCTCGGCCGCCTGCTGGAACAGCGTGTCCGGGATCACCACGTCGTCGATCGACTTCTCCGCCGGGCGGTCGTCGACCCGCACGCCGGACATCCGGTCGAACCGGAACGTGCGGAGGGCCTGTCGGTCGAGGTCCCAGGCGCGCAAGTACCAGTCGGTGTCGATCGACTCCACGCGCAGCGCGTCGACCCGGCGGGTGCTCCCCTGCGTGCGCGGACCGGCGTACTCGAACGCGAGCCCGCGACCGTCGGCCATCGCCTTGCGGATGACCGCGAGGGCGACGTCGTGCAGGTCCTGCCCGACGGCGACGTTCGCGGCCGCGCCACCGGCCCCGCGGGACAGCTTCGCCATGAGCGCGCGGATCGCGTCGCGGTCGGCCGCCTCGGGCAGGGCGGACAGGTACTGCAACCCGGCGATGAGCGCGGATGCCTCGCGCGCCGAGAGCCGCGGGGAGTCGTCGATCGCGACGAGGTTCGTCAGCACGATCATGTCGTTCTGGTCGAAGTCGTCCCAGGCGATGTCGAACAGGTCGCCGTGCTGGTACTGCATCGTCTCGCCGGGGACGCCGGACACCGCGATGAGCTCGACGGCACGGCGGATCCGGGTCTCGGGGACGCCGAAGTGCCGAGCGGCCTCGGCGACCGAGACGCGCTCGCGATCGATCAGGTACGGCACGAGGGCGAGCAGGAACGCGAGCTTGTCCTGCGCCTGGAGCGGTTGCTGCTCAGCCACGGGGGCTCCCGTCCTGGTCGTCGGCGTGGTCGGCGACGAGGGCCCGCAGGCGCTCGGTCACCCGGTCGCGCAGGTCGTCCGGCTCGAGCACGCGCACCTCGGGCCCGAAGGCGGCGAGCTCCTCGGCGAGGATCTGGGGGTCGACGTGGTGCAGGACGAGGACGCCGTCGTCGTCGGTCTCGGTGTCCCGCCGGCGGGCGAGCCGCCGTTCGGCGTCCGACCCCGGTGCGACCCGGATCCGGGCGGTGCGTGCCGCCCAGATGCGCTCGAGCTCCGCCAGTGCGCGTTCGCCCGCGCCGGCCGGGGCCGGGTGCTGCCCGACCTCGTACTGGGCGACGGGCCCGACGATCCGGGAGAGCAGGTAGTTCTTCTCGCTGTCCGTCGCGAACTCGTGCGCGGCGAGCATCCAGCGGCCGCCGTGCTGGACGAGTGCGACCGGGGCCACCTGACGCCGACGCGGCTCGTGCTGCCCCGGCGTGATGTAGTCGAAGCGGACCGCAGCGGACCGGTCGAGCGCCGAGCGCAGCGGCTCGAAGGCGACGTCACGGGCGCGGAGCCGCGGGGCGTACGCATCGACTCCGAGGGCCCCGGCGCCGTCGTCCTCGGATCCGGCGGACCGCACCTTGAGCAGGCCGCGACGGGAGTCGGCGGAGAGCGCGCCCTCGCGCCAGGCCATCGCGGCGAGGGACAGGAGCGCGGACTCGTCCGGCGTGAAGCGGACGTCGACGGGCAGGTCGTACTCGCCCTTCGGGATCCGGTAGCGGAGCGTCTGGTTGTTGCCGGCGGCACCCGGGGTCTCGATGGTCTCGAGCGGGATGCCCAGCTCGCGGACGTCGTCCTTGTCGCGCTCGAACTGGCGCTCCAGCGAGGCGTTGTCGCCGCCCGTCGTGAAGCGCTGCCGGTAGCCCTGCACGTTGGCCAGGATCTCGGACTTCGTCAGCCCGGACTCCGTCGAGAGCAGCGCGAGCACCAGGCTGAACAGCCGTTCCTCGGCAGGCACACGGGGCACACGGGTCGCTGGCACGAGCCGATCCTACGGCAGCGCGGGTGCACCGGAGTGCACCCGCGCCGCGGTCCGTGGACGGTCCGAGGGGGTCAGGCGGAGATCTTCCCGAGGACGTCGATCACGTACGCGTACGCCGCGCCCTGCTGGTGCACGATCGTGAGCACCTGGTCGCCGACACGGTGCCCGACGATGGCGTTCCGGACGCCCTCCTGCACCTGACCCTTGGTGAGCGGCACGGTCTGCGCGCCCGAGCCGTCGGTCCAGCTGGAGCCGGCCACCGAGGCGTCGGTGCCGTCAGCGGGCCACGACACGGCGGTGTACTTGATGACGGCGGTGTCCTTGTCGGTGAGCTCGGCGCCGTGCCCCTTGCGGAGCAGGTGCGTCTCGTCCGACTTCGGCGCGGACCACGAGGGGATCGTGATGCCGGGCGCACCCGACGGCGCGAGGACGACGGCGGGCATCCCGTCCCCGGCGAGCTGCGGCGTGCCGGTCGCACGCGCGTCGAAGGCCTTCTTGACGTCGATGACGGCGATGACGGCGTCCTCGGTCTTGGTCGACGAGGTCCCCGTGTCGCCGGTGGTCGAGGAGCTCAGTGCGCTCTTCGGCAGTGCGACGGCGAGGCGGTCACCGACGTGCGCGCACTCGAGGGAGGCGCCGAGCGCCCCGTAGTTGTCGGCGCCCGCGGTGATCGGGGCGGTCTGGCCGGAGTACCCGCTCGTCTGTGCGACCTCGCCGGTCGCACCGTCGACGAGGGTGTACTCGATCACGACGGGCGTGCCGTCCTCGATCTCGCGACCCTCGCCCTGGCGGAGGACCGAGACCTGGGTGCCCTTCGTGGTGAGGCCGCTCGGGATGCTGACCTTCGGCTCCTTGCCGAACGCACCCGTGGCGGTGACCGCCTCGGACGCGGCACCGGGAGCGGCGCAGCTCGACGGCGTGGAACCGGCCCCGCTCGCCGCGCACCCGGTGAGTGCTGCGGCGAGGCCGATGGTGACCAGGAGTGCGGGGATGGTGCGCACGGACCCTCTTTCCGTTCGATGCAGGACGGGCACGTCGCGTAGCCTACCGGTCGTCCTCAGCAGCGCCGTCCGCGTCGGACGCGGCGGGTCCGGCCTCGGCTGCGGCGACCTTGCGGGCCTGCGCTGCCGCCTGTCGCGCGACCTTGCGGAGCTTCTTGTCGCTGGCCGACCGCTCGCCGACGGCGCCGGGCGTCCAGGCCTCGACGTCCTCGTCGGAGAACTCCGCCTTGCCTGCGCGACGCTTCAGGTTCGGCAGCACGACACCGTCGGCCAGCCGGCGTGCCGTGACGAGGAACCCGGTGTGCCCGACCATGCGGTGGTCCGGGCGGACGGCGAGGCCCTCGACGTGCCAGGTGCGGACGAGGGTCTCGCTGGACTGCGGGTCCGTGAAGCGCCCGGTGTCGCGGAGCGCCTCGGCCGTGCGGGACAGCTGCGTGACGGTCGCGACGTAGCAGACGATGAGACCACCGGGGAGGAGGGCGTCCGCTGCCGCGTCGACGCACTCCCACGGCGCGAGCATGTCGAGGACGACCCGGTCGACGCTCTGCGGTTCGGCGGCGCCGGGCAGCTCCTCGACGAGGTCGCCGACCGTGACCGACCAGTTGTCCGGGACGGCGCCGAGGAAGGTGCCGACGTTGCCACGGGCGATCGCGGCGAACTCCTCGCGGCGCTCGAACGACTGCAGCTGTCCGGTCGGTCCGATCGCCCGCAGGAGGAACAGCGAGAGCGCGCCGGAACCGACACCGGCCTCGACCACGCGGGCGCCCGGGAAGACGTCGGCGAAGGCCACGATCTGGGCGGCGTCCTTCGGGTACACGATGGCGGCACCGCGCGGCATCGACATCACGTAGTCGTTGAGGAGCGGACGCAGCGCGAGGTACTCGTCGCCGGTGCTCGCCCGGATCACCGACCCGTCCGGCTGCCCGATGACGTCGTCGTGCCGCAGGACGCCGCGGTGGGTGTGGTACTCCCCCGCGACCTCGAGCGACAGGGTCGTCAGCTTGCCCTTCGGACCGGTCAGCTGCACGCGGTCACCGGCGCGGAAGGGTCCGCGCGGCGGGGTGTGCGGTGCGCCGCCCGCGGTGTGCGGCAACGACTCGGTGGGGTTCGGGAGCGCGTCGGTCACCGTGCGACCTCCTGGGTGCGGGCGGCGAGGGCCGGGCCGGTCAGCTCGACGAGCCGGTCGACGTCGACGTCCGCGAGGGTGGTGAGGTGGACGTCGCCGCCCGTGATGTCCGACAGCGGGACGATGTGCTCGACAGCCACCGTGACCGCGCCGGAAGCCACGGCCGAGGCCACGCCGGTCGCCGAGTCCTCGATCGCGACGCACGCGGTCGGGTCGACGCCGAGCTGTGCGGCGGCCGACAGGTAGGCGTCGGGGAAGGGCTTCGGCCGCTCGACGTCGTCACCTGCGACGACGACCCGGAACCCCCGGGCACCGAGCGCATCGGCGGCGACGAGCGCCATCTTCCGACGGGACATCGTGACGAGGGCGGTCGGGATGCCGCGGTCGTGCAGGCCCTCGATGAGCTCGCGGGCACCGGGACGCCACGGCAGTTCACCGTCGCGCAGGCGCACCATCACGTACTCGGTCATCCACTGGATGATCTCCTCGACCTCCATGTCGACGCCCTTGTCGCGGAGGATCTCCCCCGAGCGCTCGAGGCCGCTGCCCACCAGGGCGAGACCGTCCTCGTGGGTCCAGACGACGCCGTAGCGGTCGGTGAGTTCGACCTGGGACTGCTGCCAGATCGGCTCGGTGTCGATGATCGTGCCGTCCATGTCCCACAGCACGGCTGCGGGCGGGACGAGGGCGGAGGGTTGCGCGGTCACGGGCGACGAGTCTACCGGGGCGGTCCGCCCGCGTTCCGCTCACCGCGGACGCGTGGGCGCACTCCGGTCGAGCGGCCCTATCCTTGTTGCTCGAATGTCCGGTCGCGCGCGGCCTGCGAGCCGCCCGCGCCCCGCTCCACCACCAGGAGGTCCCGTCCGTGCCACAGCACTCCCCCTTCAGCGACGGTCGGCTGCTCGTCGTCGCCTTCGAGGGCTGGAACGACGCCGGAGAAGCGGCGAGCGGTCTCGCCAGGCGCATCGTCGAGTCGCTCGAGCTCGACGAGCTGCGCGAACTCGACGGTGAGCGGTACGTCGACTACCAGTTCAACCGCCCGAACGTCGGCACGGACGAGAACGGCGGCCGGGGCATCCAGTGGCCGCGGATCGTCCTGCACGGTCCCGGTGCCGAGGGCCGACCCGTGATCGGAGCCACCGGCTCCCCGTCCGAGCGCGACGTCTACGTGCTCGTCGGCCCGGAGCCCTCGCGGACCTGGCGCGGCTTCTGCGCGGAGATCATCGACCTCGCGGACGTCTACTCGATCGACGCCGTCGTCTTCGTCGGAGCGATGCTCGCCGACGTCCCGCACACCCGACCCATCTCGGTGTTCGTGTCGAGCGAGAACGCGGGCGTGCGTGCCGCGTTCGACGTCGACCGCTCCTCGTACGAGGGCCCGACCGGGATCCTCGGGGTGCTCGCCGACGCGATGGACAGCGCCGGCCTCACCACGCTGTCACTCTGGGCCTCGGTGCCGCACTACGTGCACAACTCGCCGTCCCCCAAGGCGACGCTCTCGCTGCTCGACAAGATCGAGGAGCTCACCGACGTCACGGTCCCGCGGGGATCGCTGCTCGACGACGCCACCGAGTGGGAGGAGGGCATCGACGCCCTCGCCGCCGACGACGAGGACATGGCGTCCTACATCGGCCAGCTCGAGCAGGCGCGGGACACGGTCGACTCCCCCGAGGCGTCGGGCGACGCCATCGCGCAGGAGTTCGAGCAGTACCTCCGCCGACGCGAGCGCAAGGACGGCAAGGACGGCGGGACCGCCGGGGGCGAGGGCTTCCGCCCGCCGCCACCGTCGCAGTAGACGCGACCACACGAACGGACGGGAGGCGCGGTGCCAGCTGGCACCGCGCCTCCCGTCCGTTCGTCACCCCGCTGGCGCGGTGCGTACGCGAGGTCGCAGGAACCGCCGTCGGCGCGTCCGGCGCGCGGCAGTCCGTGCGACCTCGGCGACATGCGCGCGGCGCGTCGTGCGACCGCATGACCGGGACTGGAAGCGTCAGCCCAGGCGGATGCCGAGCAGGGCGTCGACCAGGTCCACGAGGTCCGGCGTGACCGCCGTCCCGCCCGCGATCGCCGTGTCGACCGCGGCGACGGCGCCCGGCGTGTCGAGGTCGTCCGCGACACGGGCGCGGACCCGGGCGATGACCTCGGCCGCGTCGTCGGCGTGTCCCGCGTCGCTCCCGGAGGCCCAGGCGTCCCACGTGGCCAGGCGTGTGGTGGCGCTGGTGAGCTCGGTGTCGAACCACTCCCAGTCGTCGGAGTACTTGTGCGACAGCAGCGCGAGGCGGATCGCACGCGGGTCGGCGCCGTCGTCGAGCAGCCCGCGGACCGTGACGAGGTTGCCGAGCGACTTCGAGATCTTCTCCCCCTGGTAGGCGATCATCCCGGTGTGCACGAACGCCTGCGCGAGCGGCTGGTGCGCGAGCGCTGCGGCGTGCCCGGCGCTCATCTCGTGGTGCGGGAAGACGAGGTCGCTGCCGCCGCCCTGGACGCTGATCGGCAGGCCGAGGCGGTCGCCGGCGATGACGCTGCACTCGATGTGCCACCCGGGGCGCCCGGGGCCGACGGCGGAGTCCCAGCTCGGCTCGCCCGCTCGTGCGGCGCGCCAGAGCAGCGGGTCGAGCGGGTCGCGCTTGCCCGCACGGTCGGGGTCGCCGCCGCGCTCGGCCGACAGCGCCAGCATGGTCTCGCGGTCGAGGCCGCTCTCGTCCCCGAGCGACCAGGCCTCGGTCGGGCGGTTCACGTCGAAGTAGAGGTCGTCCCCGGCGGACTCCGGCGTCGGCACGGCGTAGGCGTAGCCGGTCTCCTGCAGGAACGCCACGGCCTCGGCGATGCGTTCGACCTCGTCCGTCACCGCGACGAAGTCGTCCGGCGGCAGGACCCGCAGCGCCTCCATGTCGCGCCGGAACAGGTCGATCTGCGAGGCCGCGAGCTCGCGCCAGTCGACGCCGTCCCGCGCTGCCCGTTCGAGGAGCGGGTCGTCGACGTCCGTGGTGTTCTGCGCGTACTCGACCTCGAACCCGGCATCCCGCCAGACACGACCGAGCGTGTCGAACGAGAGGTAGGTCGCGGCGTGGCCGAGGTGAGTGGCGTCGTACGGGGTGATGCCGCACACGTAGAGCGCCGCACGTTCCTCGCCACCGGTCGGGTCGACGGGCTTGCCGGTCGCCGTGTCGTGCACGACCGGGCGGGGCGCGGTGCCCGGGACATCGGGGACGGACGGGACCTGCCAGGCCCTCACGGCTGGATCACTCCGAGCGACAACAACACGATGAGAACGATACCGAGTGCGATGCGGTAGACGACGAACGGCATGAAGCTGCGCTTGCTGATGTAGTTCATGAACGCCGCGATCACGACGAAGCCGACGACGAAGGCGACCACCGTGGCGATGAGCGTGTCGACCACGCCGAACGGTGCGCCGGTGTCACCGAGGCTCGTGGCGGCCTCGTACAGGCCGGAGAGGAACACGGCGGGCACGGCGAGCAGGAACGCGAACCGGGCGGCCGCCGGGCGGGTGTAGCCGAGCGCGAGCCCCATCGACACCGTCGCACCGGAGCGCGAGACGCCCGGGACGAGGGCGAGCATCTGCGCGAGGCCGATCAGGATCCCGCCGCCGAACGTCATGTGCTCGATCCGCCGGACCTTCTTGCCGACGACGTCGAGCACGCCGAGCACGATGCCGAACACGATGAGGACGATCGCGACGATCCACAGCGACCGGAACGTCGTCTCGATCGAGTCCTTGAGCAGCAGGCCGGCGACACCGATCGGGATGGTGCCGAGGATCACGAGCCACCCGAGTCGGGCATCCGGGTCGTTCCGGGGCACGGTCTTCCCGGACAGCGACCGGAACCACCGACCGACGATCCGGGTGATGTCGCGCCAGAAGTAGATCAGCACGGCGGTCTCGGTGCCGAGCTGCGTCACCGCGGTGAACGCCGCGCCCGGGTCCTGCGCGTCCGGCAGGAACAGCCCGACGATGCGGAGGTGGGCGCTGGACGACACCGGGAGGAACTCGGTGAGCCCCTGGACGAAGCCGAGGAAGATCGCCTCGAGGATGTGCACGGCTCGGGCCTTTCGGGGAGAGTCGGTTCAGGACACCGCCGGACCGGCGACCGTGCACGATATCAGTACGTGGCGAGGAGGTCTCCGAGGACCCGCCGCCCGAAGGCCAGCGAGTCGAGCGGCACCCGTTCGTCCACGCCGTGGAACATCGCCGGGAAGTCCACGCCCGCCGGCAGCTGCAGCGGCACGAACCCGTAGCCCGCGATCCCCAGCGTCGACAGGGCCTTGTTGTCCGTCCCGCCCGAGAGCAGGTACGGCAGCACCGGAGCACCCGGGTCGTGCCGGCCGAGGACGTCCCGCACGGCGTCGACCAGGGGGCCGCCGAAGTCCTGCTCGAGCCCGATGTCGCGGAAGGACATCACGACCTCGACGTCGTCGCCCGCGAGCTCCCGGACACGCTCCAGCACCGTCTCCTCGTCGCCGGGGAGGCACCGGATGTCCACCAGTGCCTCGGCGTGGTCGGGGATGACGTTGTGCTTGTACCCGGCGGTGAGCACCGTCGGGTTCGTCGTCGTGTGCAGGGCCGCGTGGATGAACCGCGACGCCGACCCCGTGGCCAGCGCCACCTCGTCCGGGCCGGTCACCGTCGGGTCCACCCCGAGGAACCGTGCGACCTCGGCCACCATCGCGTCGGTCGTCGCCGACAGTCGCACCGGCCACTCCTCGCTGCCGATCCGGGCCACCGCCGCCGCGAGCTTCGTCACCGCGTTGTCGTGGATGACGTGCGACCCGTGCGCCGCGGTGCCCGTCGCGACGAGCTTGATCCACATCAGCGCCTTCTCGCCCGTCTGCAGCAGGTACGCACGACGGTCTCCGAGGGTGATCGAGTAGCCGCCGACCTCGCTGATCGCCGCACTCGCACCCTGGAACACCTCGGGGTGGTTCTCGACGACGTGGTGCGAGCCGAGCACTCCCCCGGCCTCCTCGTCGGCGAAGTACGCGATCACGAGGTCGCGCTCCGGCGCTCCCTGCTGCTCGATGACGTCCGACAGCGACGTGAGCATCATCGCGTCCATGTTCTTCATGTCGACCGCGCCGCGACCCCAGAGCATGCCGTCCCGGACCTCGCCGCCGAACGGGTCCACCGACCAGTTCGCCGGGTCCGCCGGTACCACGTCGAGGTGACCGTGCACGACCAGTGCGGGCTTCGCACGGTCCCGACCGGGCACCCGGGCCACGACGCTCACCCGATCGGGTTCGGACTCGAACAGCTGCGGCTCGAGCCCGAGCGCACGGAGCTTCGCCTCGACGTAGTGCGCCGCCTCGGTCTCGCCGCGGGACTTCCCCTCGCCCCAGTTCGTCGTGTCGATGCGGATGAGGTCACGGGCGATCGCCGCGGTGGCCTCGAGGTCGGTCAGCGTGGCCTCCGAGTTCGTCATGGCCCAACGCTACCGGTCAGCGCCGACGGCCCCGGCGTCGGACGTCACAGCAGGACGCGCCCGGGATGCGCCGCCGTGTTCATCGGGCGTTCAGACCCGTGCTAGTGTCTTCTCTCGGCAGGAACGCCGGGGAAACAGCCCGGAACGACGGCCGACAACTGAAGAAACACCTGTCCGGGTGGCGGAAATGGTAGACGCGCTAGCTTGAGGTGCTAGTGCCCGTATTAGGGCGTGGGGGTTCAAGTCCCCCCTCGGACACAGGAAATGGGATGCCCCCTGGCCTTTCGGCCCGGGGGCATTTCCTGTTGTGTCTTCCCGGCGAGTGCCGCCGTCGCTTCGCTCGGGGCGTCACCGCCTCGAACGCGCCAGTTCGCTGCGCTCACGGCGCGGGCGGGGTGCGGGGTGCGGGGTGCGGGGTGCGTCCGGCAGGTAGGTGCCGGTTCGCGGCGGCGCGTGACGAAACGGGGCGGGCGGACTCTCACCTTCGGCACCGCAACCCGATGACCCGAGTCGACGGCCACGTCCCCGCTCGGTGCCGCGGGCCTGGCTGCCGCAGGAACCCGAGAGCCGAATGCACCACCACCCTGTCCGATCCCGCGACCGACGCGGATCCGTCCTCCTCGCGGCCGGGATCGCCGCCGTGGCCGCCATCGCCGCCGGCATCAGCGCTGCGGTCCCCGCGTCCGCCGCCGCCGAGTACACCACGAACGCGACGATCGACGGTCTCCGCTTCACGTCCCAGACCGTCACGTCCGGCAGCGCCGCCGAACTCTCCGGCACGTGGTCCCTGCCGGACTCCCCCACCACCCCGGCCGGCTTCGTGGTGGACCTGCCGCCCGAGCTCCAGGGCCGCTCCGACGGGTTCCCCCTGCTCGCACCGGACGGCTCCGCGATGGGACGGTGCACCGTGTCCTCGACCCAGCTCGACTGCGCCGTCGACAGCGCCTACGTCGCCGCCCACCCGAACGACCTGCACGGATCGTTCTCGTTCTGGGTCACCGTCGAGACCACCACCGAGTCCGCCACCCCGACGACCTACCAGGTCGGTGGGACCGCCGTGACGACCACGGTCGAACCCGCACAGCCCGGCACCGGACCCGGGACGTGCACCGTCGACTGCACCTTCACCGGCCGGACGAGCGGCAAGTGGGGCAGCTACGACGCCGCCGCGGGTGTGGTCGAGTGGACAGTGGCGATCGGCTCCGGCGCCGACGGCATGCGGTACGGCCAGCGCATCACGGTCACCGACACCCCCGGTCCCGACCAGGAGCTCCTCACCAGCTTCCGCGGGTACCCCTTCGCCACGCTCTGGCAGACGAACCGGACGACCGCCTGGGACGACGGGCGAGAGGGGCTCACCGGATGGGCACCGGCGCCCCGGGAGGACTACGCCAGCACGGCCGGGAGCGTCACGTTCACCGCGCGCCAGGGGTACTTCTACGACGTCCACTTCGCCACCCGGGTCACCGACGGCGGCCTGGCGGGCACCTACACGAACACCGCCACGATCAGCATCGACGGCGACGACGACTCCTCGGTCAGCGGCACGGTCGTGCACCAGGGTGGTGGTGCCTCGGGGTCCGGGACGGCACCGACGAGCACGCCGACCCCGACGCCGACGGCTCCGGCGACGGTCGAACCGACCCCGACGCCGACGCCGACGGCTCCGGCGACGGTCGAGCCGGCCCCGACCGCCGAGCCGACCGTCCGGCCGACCGTGACGCCGGGTGCGTCGACCGCAGACGAGGAGACCGAGTCGCCGGTGCCGCCGGCGATCGGCGCGGCGGTCGACACCGGAGGGACGACGTCCGACAGCACGGCCCCCTGGTGGTCCGTCGCGCTCCTCGGCAGCGGCGGCCTGACCCTGCTGCTCGTCCTCGGCGTGTGGGCCGCCCGGACGCGGGCACGAACGCGACCGTGACCCGTCGCCGCGGCACCCGTGCCGCGGCCCCCGACCGCTCCGCTCGACGACCCTGCGTCGGGCGGAGTCCAGCCGGGTCCGTCGCCCGAACGACGACCCGGCGCGCGGGCCGGTGGGCAGCACCCGAAGCGCCCACCGGTCCGCACATCCAGCGCGCGACCTGCCCTGACCACCACCGATCCCTCGAGGAGACACCGTGCACGTCCGATCCGGTCGACGACCGTCCTCACTCCCGCTCGTCCTCGCCGCCGTGAGCGCGGTCACGATGCTCGGCCTCGGGGTCGGCGGGGTGGTCACCGCGACGAACTCGACGGCGCCCGGCACCGCGCGCGACATGCACGGCGACCCCGTCCGGCTCGAGGCACCCGTCGCGAGCGCGCCCGGAGCCCGAGCGACGTCCAGCGGGTCCGGACGCCTCAGCGTCCCGTCGGTGCACCTCGACGTCCCGCTCGGTGCACTCGACGCCGTCCGCGGCAGGATCACGCCGCCGGGGTTCCGGTCGGCGTACCTGGTCCGCGACGTCGGGGTCACCCCCGAGCACGCCGCCTCCGGCACCGTCGTCGTGGTGATGCACTCCCTGCGGGGCGGCGGCACCGCGCCGGGGAACTTCCTGACGGACGTCGATCGGGGTCGGAGTCGGGTCGCGACCGGCGCCGCGGTGACGGTCGCGGGCGTGGCGTACACGGTGACCGGCTCGACCCTGGTGGACAAGGACCGCATCGCCGACGACGCCGACGTGTGGGGCGACGTCCCCGACCGGTTGCTCCTCATCACCTGCCTCGAACACCCGGACGGCTCACCGTCGACGCAGAACCTCGTGATCACCGCCACACGGGCGTGACACCGTCCTCACCGGTCGGATCCACCGGGGTCGCGTGATGAAACGTCCGACCCGGACTCCTCGCATCCGAGAGCGGTGTGTTCAGATGGACGGCACCGCCCAGCCGGTGAACCCAGGACGAGGAGACGAACGACGTGCGCGGTGCCCCTGAGCCAGGCAGTGACGCTGCACTGATCCGGTCGACGCGTGACGGCGACCGGTCGGCGGTGGCAGCGCTGTGGAGCCGGCACCACCGTGCCGCCGTCCGGCACGCGACCGGACTCGTGGGCTCCTCGGACGCCGAGGACGTCGTGTCCGAGGCCTTCACGAACGTCATCGATGCGATCGAACGCGGGGCCGGTCCGGACGAACTCTTCCGCCCCTACCTGTACACGGTCATCCGCAACGTCGCCAACACCGAGTTCCGCCGACGCGCCCGCCACACGGACGCCGACGTCGACTTCGACGCCTTCGAGGACTCCGGCACCGACGCAGCGACGGAGATGGCCCGCGCCGCCGACCGCACGGCCCTGGGGCGAGCGTTCAGCACCCTGCCCGAACGGTGGCAGAGCGTGCTCTGGTACACCGAGGTCGAGGGACTGCGACCTCGACACGTCGCCCCGTTGGTCGACCTCCAGCCCGGAGCCGTCTCGTCCCTGGCGTTCCGCGCACGGCGGGCGCTCCGTGCGGCCTGGGTCCAGGAACACCTCGCGACGGACGGCCTGCCCGACGAGTGCCGTCGGCGACTGGCCGCGTTCGGCGCCTACGAAGCGGGCACGCTCACCGCGCGCGACCGTCGTCAGCTCGAGGCGCACATCCGCGACTGCGTGCACTGCCCGCCGGTGCTCGAGGACACCCGCCGACTCGCCGGACGGATCGCGGCGGCACTCCTCCCGCCGGTGGTCGGTCTGGGCATCGGCCACGCGGTGCTCCACGCGGACGCCCCCGCTGCGGCGGCCGTGTCCACCGCCCGCTCGGCCTCGGCGACGGGTGCTGCTCGCCGGGTGCCCCTACCGGTCACCGGACTGGTCGGCGTGGTCGCAGCGCTCGTCGTCGTCACGACCGTCGTCGCCGTCGCGGGGACGTGGTCCGACGACCATCCGACCGGCACGTCCACCGCCGGCGCGCGCGCACCAGGTGCCACGAACGGCTCGGCGCCGTCCGGTGAGCACCCCGCACCGGCCGACCGCACCGCCCCGTCCCACGTCGCCGAACCGAGTCCCCTGCCATCGCCCGGTCGCGACGACACCAGTGCACCGACGACGGTCCCGACCGCTCCGACCCCCGTCATCGACACGGTCCTCGGGGGCTCCTCCGCCGGGGCGTCCTCGACACCCGACGTCCGCACCGACGAACCGAGTGCGAGCCCCACGCCACCGGGGACCGGCGGATCCTCGACCACCGGCGGGGTCGACCCGCAGCTGCCGCGCTCCGCTCCCCCGGTCCCGGCCGAGGACACGATGCTCGTCGCCAGCCGGACCGTCGAGCTCACCGGGGAGGCGACGCCCGGCAGCCGCGTCGAGGTCCGCTCCGGCACCCTCACCGCCGCGACCACCACCGGGTCCGACGGCACGTGGAGGACCACGCTGCGGTTCTCCGGGGACGGGGTCGAACGGGTCAGCATCACCGCGACGACGCCGGACCACGCCACCTCGGTCCCCGTGGTCGTCACGGTCACCGTGGACACCACGGCTCCGGCGGCGCCGACGATCGCGACGACCTGGACGCCCACCGACACCACCCCGCCGGTGTTCTCCGGCGCCGCCGAGGCCGGCAGCACGATCGACGTCACCGTCGTCCGCGGCACGAGCGGCACGAGCGGCACAGGCGCCACGAACAGCACGAGCGGCACGAACAGCACGGCGACCGTGTCCACCACCACCGGTGCCGACGGTCACTGGCGCGTCGCCGTGGACGGCCTCACCCCGACCGCCACCGGGATCCGCGCCACCGCACGGGACGCCGCCGGGAACACCTCCGCGGCGACGAACAGCGCCCCCTTCGCGTTCGTCCCGACCATCGCCGACCCCGCCGACGGGAGCACCGCGACGGGCGGCCCGCTGCCGGTCACGATCACCGGCTGGGCGGACACCGACGTCGAGGTCGCCGTCGACGGCGCGCTCGTCGGCACGGTGTCGACCGGAGCCG
Organism: Curtobacterium sp. 320; assembly: GCF_031455235.1. Taxonomy (NCBI): domain Bacteria; kingdom Bacillati; phylum Actinomycetota; class Actinomycetes; order Micrococcales; family Microbacteriaceae; genus Curtobacterium; species Curtobacterium sp. 320. The sequence goes on from NZ_JAVDSI010000004.1 coordinate 41,273, forward strand.
GGGGCCGGTTCAGCGGGCACATCCGGCGCGGGGACACCGGGCTGACGCCGGGTCGGCACACCATCACGGTGCGCTACCGCGACGATGCGGGCGCGTCCACCGAGTCCACCACGGTGACGATCACCGTGGCGGACTAAGCCGCTCATGCAACCAGCGCTGAGCGCCCGCCGCGTCCTCGAAGCGGCCCTCGTCCTGCGCCTCGGCCGCGGCGTCCAGCACCTCCCGGAACCGCGGGCCCGGCGCGAGCCCCGCCGCGACGAGGTCCCGCCCGGTCACGAGGCGCACGCGGGGTCCCGCGGCCTCGTCGGCACGCATGACCGCGAGCCACGTCCACGCCGATGACGGCCCGGACGCCGCACCCCGTCCCTGCGAGTCCGCCTCGCACACCCGGGCCCAGCACTCGGCGGTCGCCATCGACCCGCCGAGACGACGGAGAAGTCGGCGCGCCGCAGGCACCGACGGCGCCGCACCGTCGGTCGAGTGCACCACCATGTGCTCACGCACGATCGTGGCGATGCGCTCGGTGAGGGTGCGCGGCGCGCCGATCCGCCGCAGCAGGTCGCGCGCCGCATGCGCGCCCGAGACCTCGTGCCCGAGGCTGCGGACCCGGACCGTGCCGTCGTCGTCACGCTCCCGCTGCGTCCCGTCGCCCGCCTTGCCGAGGTCGTGCAGGAGCGCGCCGACCACCACGACGGTGCGGTCCTCACCGGTGACGCCGTCGGCCGTGCAGGCAGCGGCAGCAGCGTCCGCCGCGAGCCCCAGGTGCACGTGCACGGGCCCCTCGGGGTGCCACCGCGGGTCCTGCGGCACGTCGCGCACCGCGGCGAGCCCCGGGAGGTGCCGCTCCCACCCGGTGTCGTGCAGCACCTGGAGCGCCCGCGACTGGTGGTCGCCCCGCGCCGCCTTCCGGATCTCCGGCCAGACCCGCTCGGCGGCCACGGACGGGAACGCGTCCACCAGCGACCGGGCGACGTCCACCGTCGAAGGGTCGAGCACGAGGTCGAAGCGCGCCACCAACTGTACGGCGCGCAGCACCCGCAGCGGATCGTCCCCGAACCGGTCCGAGGTATGTCGGAGCACACCCCGGGCAGCGTCGTCGATCCCACCGACCGCGTCGACGTACTCGTTCGTCGCCGGGTCCCACGCGACCGCGTTGACCGTGAAGTCGCGACGGACCGCGGCCGCGGCGAGCCCGTCGTCGTCGGCGTTCCCCGGCACCACCGCGACGTCGACGTGCACGCCCTCGACCACGACCTTGAGGACCTCGAATCGCGCGCCCGTGGTGACGACGACGGCTCCCGCCGCGCACAGGGCGTCGACGACCGAGGCGGTGTCCGTGCCGTGCACCTCGACGTCGACGTCGTGGTCGTCGACGATGGGGACCGCCCGCCCGGACGCACGGAACAGCGCGTCGCGGACCACCCCGCCGACGAGGAACGGTCGGCCGACACTGGCGAGCACGTCCAGGACCGCGGCGACGCTGCTGCCCACGCCCAGCGCTCGGGCCGGGTCGTCGGGTCCGGGGCAGCGGTGCACCCCGGTGGGGCGACGAACGGCTCGGCAGCGGGGGCAGGAGATGGTGGTGGTCACGTGCGGTGTCTTCCAGGACCTCCGTGCGGCGGCACCGAGGGAGTCAGTCTGCCGCACCACGCGCGTCGGCGCGACCGGACGACGGACGGGAGGCGCGGTGCCAGCCGGCACCGCGCCTCCCGTCCGTCAGGAACGCGCGTCTAGGACTTCGACGCCTCGACGAACGTGCGGCGCGGGTCGGTCTCCTTGATGAGGGACGTCGCGTCGCGACCCGACACGGCCCCGGTGACCCACCCGATCACGATGCGCACCTTGCGGTTCAGCGTCGGCATCGCGTACACGTGGTAGGCGCGGTGCGCGAGCCACGCGAGGAGGTTCGTCATCTTGATGCCCTTGATGTTCGCCGCACCCTTCGCGACACCGTACGACGCAACGGTGCCGATGGACGGGTGGCGGTACTCCTCGAGCGGCTTGCCCGTGATCGTCGCGACCACGTTGTCCGCGGCCACGACGGCCTGGCGGACGGCGTTCTGCGCGTTCGGCGGGTAGTACGCCGGCTGCTTCTCGGCCGTCAGGTCGGGCACCTGCGCGACGTCGCCGAGGCCCCAGACGCCGGGGACGACCTCGTGGGTGTCCTCGCTCTCGACCTGCAGCTTCGCGTTCGCGGCGAGGTGACCCTTCGGGCCGCGCGGCAGGTCGGACGCGTCGAGGAGCGGGTTCGGCTTCACGCCGGCCGTCCAGACGAGCAGGCCGGTGGCGAACTCGTCGCCGTCGGAGAGCTTGACGACGCCACCCTCGCAGCTCGGCATGGTCGTCTTCAGGCGGACGTCGATGCCGCGGGCACGCAGCGACTCGAGGGTCCACTTGGACAGCTCCGGACCGACCTCGGGTGCGACGCGGTCGAGCGCGTCGATGAGGACCCAGCGGGGGTGCTCGCCGGCGAGCGACGGGTAGGTCTTGATGGCGGCCTGCGAGACGTCGAACAGTTCGCCGATCGCCTCGACGCCGGTGTACCCGCCGCCGACGAAGATGCTCGTGAGCAGCTTGCGGCGCTCGTCCTCGTCACGGGTGGCAGCGGCCTTGGCGATGTTGTCGAGGAGCTTCGCGCGGACGTAGGCGGCCTCTTCGACGCTCTTGAAGCCGACGCCGTACTCCTCGAGCCCGGGCGTCGGGAACGTGCGCGTGACGGAGCCGAGCGCGACGACGAGCTGGTCGTAGCCGAGCGTGCGATCGTCGCCGCCGGCCGTGGCGATCGAGACGGTCTTGTCCGCCGAGGAGATCCCGGTGACCTTGCCCTGGATGACCCGGGTCTTGCGGAGCGCACGACGCAGCTCGAAGGTCACGTCCTTCGGGGCGATGTGGCCACCGGCGACCTCGGGCAGGAACGGCAGGTACGTGTAGTACGTGTTCTGGTCCACCAGCGTGATGCGCATCGGCACGGTCGCTGCGTGCTTCTGGAGCTGCTTGACGGTGGTGTAGCCAGCGGAGCCGCCGCCGAGGACGAGGACGTGAGGGATGGAGTCTGCCATTCCCCCGGTCTACCCGACTTCGGCTTGCGATGTCATGAGGTCCGCGGCCTGTCGCGGAGCCGCCACCACGCGGTCTCGGCGAGTTCGACGCCCGTGTACACCCCGTGGGGCGTCCGGCGGGACTCGGTGAGCGAGAACCGACGGAGCCGGTACCCACCGCCGAAGCGGTCGATGATCGCCTCGGGCGAGGACTCCGCGTCGCGCTTGACGTACCAGGTGCGGTCGTCGACGGCCTCGATCACGCGGTGCTCACCGGCGGCCGCCGATGCGGGAGCGCAGCACGTCGATGCGCTTCTGGATCTGCTCGATGCTCGCCTGCGCCACGGCCGGGCCACCGCTGATGCGGCGGAGTTCGGCGTGGATGGCCCCGTGCGGCTCGTTCGCGTGCCGGGACCAGATCGAGACGAGCCGGTGCAGCTCGGACCGCTGCTCCTTGATCGTCTGGTACATCGGGCGGTCCTCGGGCGCGGGGGCGGCTGCCTTGGGCATGCCGTCCTTCGGGGTGCGGCCCTTCGCGCGCTTCGCCTGCGTCGCCTGGCGTGCACGGAGCAGGTCGCGCACCTGGTCGGGTTCGAGCAACCCCGGGATGCCGATGAAGTCGAGTTCCTCGAGCGAGCCCACCTCGCCGCCGCTGCCGAACTCGCCGCCGTCGTAGAGGACACGGTCGAAGGACGCCTGCGAGTCGAGCGCCTCGAACGGCTGGACGTCGAGCAGGCTCTCCGACGCCCGGTCCTCCTTGTTGGCCTCGGCGACCATCGCGTCCTCGGGGTTGTACATCCCGTCGTCGGCGTCCTTCGGGCGGTCGAGGGCGTGGTCGCGCTCGAGTTCGAGGGAGGCCGCCAGCGCCATCAGCCCGGGCACGCTCGGCAGGAACACGCTCGCCGTCTCACCGCGGCGACGGGCACGGACGAAGCGGCCGATGACCTGCGCGAAGAAGAGCGGGGTGCTCGCGCTCGTGGCGTACACGCCGACGCACAGGCGCGGCACGTCCACGCCCTCGGACACCATGCGGACGGCGACCATCCATCGGGAGGTGTCCTCGGCGAAGGCACTGATCCGGCTCGACCCCGCTGCTTCGTCGGAGAGGACGACCGTCGGCCGCTCCCCCGTGATCTGCTGCAGGATGCGGGCGTACGCGCGGGCCGTGGTGGTGTCCGTGGCGATGACGAGGCCACCGGCGTCCGGCACACCACGGCGGACCTCGGTCAGGCGCTTGTCGGCGGCGGAGAGGACGGCCGGCATCCACTCGCCCTCGGGTGAGAGCGCCGTGCGCCAGGCCTGGGCGGTGATGTCCTTCGTGACCTGCTCGCCGAGCGACGCCGACATCTCGTCGCCCATGCGGGTCTTCCAGCGCATCTGGCCCGCGTACGCCATGAAGAGCACCGGGCGGACGACGCCGTCCTTGAGGGCGCGCCCGTAGCCGTAGTTGTAGTCGGAGACCGAGGTGCGGATGCCCTGCTCGTCGGGGGCGTACTGCACGAACGGGATCGGCGCGGTGTCCGAGCGGAACGGGGTGCCGGAGAGCGACAGGCGACGGGTGGCCTTCGAGAACGCCTCTCTGATGCCGTCGCCCCAGGTCAGGGCGTCGCCGCCGTGGTGGACCTCGTCGAGGATCACGAGCGTCTTGCCGCCGGCGGTGATCTTCTGGTGGACCTCGGGGTTCATGCCGACCTGGGCGTACGTGATCGCCACGCCCTGGTAGTGCCGGCCGAACATGCCGTCGCCGTTCTTGAACATCGGGTCGATCCGGATGCCGACGCGGTCCGCCGAGTCCGCCCACTGCCGCTTGAGGTGCTCCGTCGGGGCCACGACGACGATGCGGTCGACGGTGCCGCGGGCGAGGAGCTCGGTGGCGAGCCGGAGCGCGAACGTGGTCTTGCCGGCGCCGGGCGTCGCGGCCGTGAGGAAGTCCCGCGGCTCGGTCTCGAAGTACTTGGTGAGCGCTTCGACCTGCCAGGCACGGAGCTTCGACGCGGTGCCCCACGCGGCACGGTCCGGGAAGGCCGGCGACAGGTTCTGCACGGCCGAGTTGCCCGCCGCCTCGGCAGCGGCGACGGCCTCGTCGTGGGCGACGACCGCGTGCTCAGGCGCTGCGGTGCCGTCGTCCCACAGGGCCGCGGGCTGGTCCCCCGCCCCTGGCTGATCGGTGTACTCGGCTGCGCTCACTGCACGAGATTCTACCGTCACCCTTGGTCCTGCCGAGCGTGCGGGACGTGCCCCTCGGGCGTGCCGCGCACCAGGGATGCCGGTCGGAGCACGCCCGCGCCGAAGCGTGCGGCGACCGCGTCGATCGTCGTCTCGGTCTCGCGCCACGGCGCGTCGTCGTCCCAGAGCGCGTTGCTCGCCGCCGCCGGCACGAGGTTCTCGCCACGGACCCCGATGAGCCGGATCCGGTTGCCCGGCCGGTGCAGCACGTCGTACAGCTCGACGGCTTCGCGGTGCAGACGCTTGGCGACGTCGGTCGGCTCCGCGAGGGTGCGGGACCGGGTCAGCGTGGTGAAGTCGGTGTAGCGGACCTTGAGCGCCACCGTCCGCGCCTGGACGTCGGCCCGTCGGAGTCGCACGGCCACCTTGTCGGCGAGGCGCAGGAGTTCACGGGCGACGTCGTCGCGCTCGGTGAGGTCGTGGCCGAAGGTGACCTCGTGCCCGATCGACTTCTCGCCGACGCCGCTCTCGACCACGCGCGGATCGCGGCCCCACGCGAGGTCGTGCAGGCGCTGACCGCCGGCCGGACCGAGCGCGGAGACGAGCGAACCCAGTGGCGTGGTCGCGAGGTCCCCCACGGTGCGGATGCCGCGTCGTTCGAGGGTCTCCTGCGTCTTGCCGCCGACCCCCCACAGCGCCGACACGGGCTGCGGGTGCAGGAACGCCACGGTGTCGGCAGCCGGCACGACGAGCAGGCCGTCCGGCTTCGACCGACTCGACGCGAGCTTCGCCACGAACTTCGTCGACGCGGCGCCGACGGAGCAGTGCAGGCCCGTCTCGGCGTACACCGCCGCACGGATCGCCCGGCCGATCTCCCACGGGGTGCCGTACAGCCGGATCGCCCCGGCGACGTCGAGGAAGGCCTCGTCGATGCCGAGCTTCTCGACGCGGGGCGTGAAGCGGTCGAAGACGGCCATCACGGCGTCGGACTTCGCGCGGTACTTCTCGAAGTGCGGCTCGACGATGATCGCGTTCGGGCAGCGACGCTTGGCGACGGCCATCGGCATCGCGGAGTTCACGCCGTACTTGCGGGCCTCGTACGTGGCGGCCGTGACGACCGAGCGGTCGGAGTCGTGCCCGACGATCACCGGCAGCCCGCGGAGGTCCGGCCGGTCGAGCAGCTCCACCGAGGCGAAGAAGGCGTCCATGTCGACGTGCAGCACGCTCGCCGTCACGTCGTCGACGGGGGCGTCGGACACCAGTCGGTTGCGTCCGTCCTGCTTGCTCACACGGCGATGATGCCAGGACCCACCGACATAGCCCCGACGACCGTCGCGTGGTGGCGGTCGGCGAGCAGCGCGAGCGCCTCGTCGATCCGGCCGAGGGCGTGCGCGGCCGTCGCGATCGCCCGCTCGTCCGGCCGTCCGGAGGCGGCGGCCACCGCCTCGTCGAGCTGGTCGCCGACCCGGACCCAGACCGCCGGCGGCGTGGCGGACCGGGGTCCGGCCACGATGCCGTCGGCGAGCTGCGCGATCGAGGCGGCCAGGCGGTCGGCCGCACCGCGCAGGGCCGCTGGCGGGTCCTGCGGGGCCGAGCCGAGCCTCCCGGCCGCCTCGCGCGCGAAGGTCGCGGCCGCCTGCAGGGAGGTGCGCGTCCTGGCGTCGGCGCGCGCCGGCCCGCCGGTCGGGAAGCGGACCATCGGACGCAGGACGGCGTCCAGTTGGTAGGTGGCGGCGTCGACCGCACGCGACCGGGCGCGCAGCTGACGGGAGGCGCGGTCCGCCTCCGTCGTGTCGGCCGCGTCCGCCTCGTCGTCGGCTTCGACCCCTACCAACGCGAGCACGAACGCGCGGACGGCGACCAGCTGCCGGCGCACCGCGCGCCGGAAGACGGCACGGGTGGCGATCGGGAACACGACCGCGCTGACGAGCACCGCGACCGCGGCACCGAGCAGGTTCTCGGCGAGCCGCATCGGGATGAGGGAGTCCGTGAAGGTGCCGGAGAACGCGTACACCTGGCAGAGGACGACGACGAGGCACGCGGCCCAGACCGAGTACGCGCCGCCGAAGCCGTACGTGCCGACGGCGAGCAGGACGCACACGAGCACGATCGTCACCCACGGGTGCGTCGTGCCGAGCAGGTGCACGAGGACGATCCCGACCGCTCCCCCGACGACCGTCCCGACGCCGCGGTGGAGGCCCTTCCGGATCCGCTCGTGCGTGGTGTTCGTGCCGGCGAGGACGATCATCACGCCGATGACGCCCCAGTAGAACCGGCTGCCGTCGAGCAGGAGGGCGAGGGGTTCGACGATCGCGACGGCGATGGCGGCGTGGACGGCGGTCCGGAGCGACGCGGTGAGGTGCCAGCGGTGCCACGGGCTTTCGGCGACGGCATCCGCGACGACCGGCACGGCTCCGGCCGGGCGCCCGCCGGCGAGGATCACCGGCGTGGCGAAGGGCACGCCGGCACTGTGGCGGGGCAGCTCGTCGCGGAGCTCGCGCCACCGGAGGCCGGCGGACCGCAGGTCGGCGAACTCGGCGGCCATGCGGCGGACGATCGCGGTCGTCCGGGATCCGTCGTCGGCCGCCGAAGCCGTGATCCCGTAGCGGGCGAGGAGGGTGTGCGCTGCCTCCTGGCCGTGGCTGCCGCCGTGCCGGAGGACGAGCGTGACGGCCCGGAGCGCGGCGTGTCGGACGTCGGACGGCGCGCCCTGCTCGACCAGTGCCCCGGCCGCGCGGCCGAGTTCGTCGATCGCGAAGTGCGTGTCGAACACCAGGCGGTGCAGTTCCTCGGCGGTGGTGTCGGCGTCGACCCCGCTCGCGGCGAGCATGCCGTCGACCGTCAGGGCGATCTCGTGGTACCGGTCACGAGCGCGTCCGAGCCGGCGGAGGGCTCGGCGGCGGGCGCGCTGGTCGTCCGCGGCAGCGCCGACGGCTCCGGCGGCCAGGACCGCGGCGGCGGCCTCGAGCACGTCGGACCCCCGGGCGACGAACCCGCGACGGGTCCGGAGCAGCGCCCGGTGCGGGTCCGGCCGGAACAGCAGGCGGACGACGATCGTCACGGCGAGGGAGCCCGCGACGACGAGCCCGAGCGGGACGACGCTCGTCTCGGGCAGGGGCAGCAGGAGTCCGCAGAGGTACCCGGCGAACCCGACGATCGCCGCGTCCGCCGCCCACACGCCCCACGAGGCCGCCGCGAACTGCACGAACAGCAGCACCACGATGAGGACGAGTTCGAGGAGCCGGAACGGCTGCAGGGCGATGCTCCCGGCGAGTGCGACGACGAACGGCACGAGGACCGCCGCGGTGCGTGCGGCGGTCCAGCCCGTGCTCGGGTCGACGATGACGAGGCAGGTGATGAAGGCCGGCATCGCGCCGATCATCACGCCGAGGATCGCCGGCAGGCCGAACGCCGTCGCGATCGCGTACCCGACGGCCATGCCGGCCGGGACGGCGACGAGCGTGCGGAGGGCACCGTCGGTCTTCACGAGCCCGGGGTCGAGTGCGAGGGCACGGTCCGTCAGTCGCTGGGTGCGGGTCCGTCGCCGCGGGGCGGTCCGGTTCGTGGTCTCGGTCCTCGGCACGCTCCGGCCGCCTCCTGTTCACTGGGGAGGCCAATGGTACCGCAAGCGAACTAGTTTGGGGCGCGGCGGCGACGCTACGGCGCGAGCGGCCCCAGCACCGACGCCGCGATCGTCCGCGCCGCCGAGTCCCGCGACGACGGGTGGTACTGGCCCGCCCGGACGTCCCGGGCCAGGCGCGCGAGCTCGCCACCGGCCCGGTAGGCACCACCGCCCACGACCCGCATCGCCTCGTCCACGACGTGCTGCGCCGCGTCGACCGCCCGGGCCTTCGTCCCGACGAGCAGCGGGAACCACCGCGGCCCGAGGTCGTCGAGCTCGTCGACCGACCGGGCGAGCGAGGTCACCTGCAGCTCGATCGCGTCGACCGTCCCGCGCATGTCCGCGATCGCCCGGCGCACGTCCGGGTCCGCGGACCGCGGTGTCCCGTCGAGTGCCGTGCGCGACCGCACCGCCGACACCGCGAGTGCCACCGCACGCGCGGCGATCCCGACGTACACCGACGCCACGAGCAGCTCGAACGCCGCGAAGACGCCGAACACGAGCGGGTCCTGGTTCGGCCCGACCGGCAGGGTCCGCACGATCCGGTCGGCCGGCACGTGCACGCCGTGCAGCTTCGTCGTGCGACTCTGCGTCGCCCGCATCCCGAGGGTGTCCCAGTCGTCGAGGTGCTCGACGTCGCCGTCGGACCGCAGCACGAAACCGTGCACGAGCTGCGGCTCCGGTCCGGACCCGTCCTTGCCGAACACGCTCAGCACGTCCCACGCTGGGGCCAGCGAGGTGAAGACCTTCGTCCCCGTGAAGCGGTAGCCGCCGTCGCCGTCCGGCTCCGCCGTCGTCAGCGAGTCGAAGAGGACGGCGTCGTTGCCCGGCTCGCTCACACCGAACGCGAGCAGGTGGTCGTCCGCCGCGTGGTCGGTGACAGCCTGGAGGAACGACCCACTCCGCGCAGTGACGGCGCGCGCCGCCTGCACCCAGACCTGGTGCATCCCGAGCCCCAGCGCCGTCGCCGGTGCGGCTTCCGCGAGCCGCCGCTGCACCGCGGTCGTCGCGGCGAGCCCCAGTCCGGCACCGCCGCGTTCGACGGGCACCCCGAGCCGCAGGTAGCCGGCCGCCCGGAGTTCGTCGAGGTCCTCGGTGCAGAACGCGTTCGCGGCGTCGTAGCCGGGGGCGCGGGCGGCGATGCGCTCCAGCAGCTCGTCGCCCAGCACCGCCGCGGGGTTGGCCTTCGTCATGCCACGAGACTATGGTCCGAGGCGTGTCAGATCGTCATCCGTGGTCCAGGTACGTCGCGATCGGTGACTCGTTCACCGAGGGGATCGGCGACCCCGACCCCACCGTCCCCGGCGGGAACCGTGGCTGGGCGGACCGGGTGGCCGAGGTCCTGGCGAACCAGTCCGAGGACTTCGCCTACGCCAACCTGGCGATCCGCGGGCGGCTCCTGCAGCAGATCATCGACGAGCAGGTCGAACCGGCACTCGCCCTCCGTCCCGACCTCGTCACGGTGTCGGCCGGTGGCAACGACATCATCCGGCCGGGCTCCGACCCCGACGAGCTCGCCGAGCGAGTGGACGCGATGGTGTCCCGGCTGCGGAGCGACGGCGCGACCGTGGTGCTCTTCACCGGTCCGGACGTCGGCATGACCCCGGTGCTCGGGATGGTCCGCGGCAAGACGGCGATCTACAACGAGAACCTGCACGCCATCGCGCTGAAGCACGGCGCCCTCGTCGCGAACATGTGGGCACTCCGGGTCCTCCGCGACCCGAGGATGTGGGCTCCGGACCGGCTGCACCACTCCCCGATGGGCCACGCGACCGTCGCCGCCGCGGTGCTGGACGCGCTCGGCGTCGAGCACGGGCTCGAACCGTTCAACCCCGAGCCGCTCGAGGCCCGTCCGTGGCGGGAGGCCCGCGCCGAGGACCTCGGCTGGGCGCGCGAGTACCTCGTGCCGTGGGTGGTCCGGCGGATCAAGCACACGTCCTCGGGCGACGGCGTGACCCCGAAGCGACCCGAGCTGCAGGACGTCGTCGAGCACAAGTCCGACACCCCGTAGCGCTCGATCAGTCGGCGGGGCGGCGCAGCGTCAGCGGACCGTCGTGCAGCGGCTCGGTCACCCACGACGCGGAGGCGGTCCCGGCCGCGAGGTCGATGCGCACGTGCGCGAGGTGCGGCGTCTCCACGAACCGGACGTCGACGAGCACGGCGCCGTCCGGTGCGACCGCACCGCTCGCGGCGAGGGGACCGTCGACCGCCCACTCCCCCTCGCCGACCGGCACCGAGAGCGTCCCGCCGTCGACCTCGAGGTCCGCGCGCCACCGGTCGCCGTCGCGCGTGAAGCCGATCCGATCGATGTCGTCACCGCGGAACGGACCGGCACCGAGGTCGGGGAGGCGACCGCCCTGCACCGGGGGCAGTCCCAGGGAGGCGAGCCGCGCGTCCAGGTCCGCATCCGCGGACGCGTCGAGTTCCGCAGCGTCGACGGCGGGCAGGAGGTGCTGCCAGGCTGCGTCGAGGACGGCCTGCATGTCGAGGCTCTGGCCGGTGAGCGCGAGGACGACGTCCTGCTCCGGCAGGACGACGCAGAACTGGCCGTAGGCGCCGTCGCCGCGGAAGCCGTGGCGGGCCATCCAGAACTGGAAGCCGTAGCCCTGCGACCAGTCCGGGTTGCCCTCGTCGGGGTTCGCCACCTGCGTGCTCGTGGCGGCGGCGACCCAGTCCTCGTCGAGGATCCGCTCGCCCGCCCACACGCCGCGCTGCAGGTACAGCTGGCCGAGCGCGGCGATCGCCGAGGTGGGGGCGTAGCACCCGCTGAACCCGAGCTCGGCGCCGGTCTCGTCCCGGCGCCACGCCAGGTCGTCGATGCCGAGCGGGTCGAGCAGCCGCGGGCGCAGGTAGTCGACCAGGGTGCCGCCGCTGACCCGCCGGACGATGGCGGCGAGCGTGTAGGTGCACGGCTGGTTGTACGCGAAGACGGAGCCGGGCTCCTCGTCGGGCGGCGTGAGCAGGAACCCGCGGACGAGGTTCTCCGGGTCGGCGGAGCGGGCGCGGTCGAGGGCTTCCTCGCGGTGGCCGCTCGCCATCGCGAGCAGGTGCCGGACGCGGATGCGGCGGCTGCGTTCGTCGGTGATCTCGGCGTCGAGGTCCGGGAAGTACGAGAGCGCGGTGGCGTCGAGGTCGATGAGTCCCTCGCGGACGGCGATCCCGACGGCGGCGGCGGTGAAGCTCTTGCTGAGCGAGTAGAGCAGGTGCACGCGGTCCTCGGCGTAGGGCTGCCACCAGCCCTGGGCCGCCACCTGACCGTGGCGGAGCAGCACGATGCTGTGGGGTTCGACGTCGGGCGTCGACTCGAGGGCGTCGAGGAACCGGGCGACGCCACGGGCGTCGATGCCGAGGGCGGACGGGGTGGACCGGGGGAACGTCGTCGTCACCCGTCCGACACTACGTCGCCGGGGGTCGTCGCGCGCAGCCGGTCGGTCCGTGTCCTCGTCGGTCTGTCTGAGAGTCACGGCATCTGCGTCACGGGTGCCGTCCACCGGCGCACGCCAGGATCGATCGGCAGCACAGCACGGACGGCACGACGGCACGAGGGGGTCCGATGACGACGGCGGACCACCCGCGGAGACGACGGACCACGGCGGTCTGGGCGCTCCTCGTCGCCGTCGCCACCGGCCTGCTCGTGTGGGTCCGCATCGGGAGCCCGGCCCGCGGCGTCGCCTGGGCGGAGGACTCCGGGCGCTTCCTCACCGACCGGCTCACCCTCGGCCCGGTCCGCTCGGTGTGGCACCCGTACGACGGCTACCTGCACGTCCTGCCCCGGCTGGTGGTCGACGCCGCCGTCGCGCTCGGGCGGATCGACCTGTACGCGCTGTCCGTCTCGGCGATGTCGTGCGCGGTCCTCGGCGCGGTGTGCGGCACCGTCTTCGTCGTGGCGCGCGGCGTGGTGCGGGCCTGGCCACTCCGGGTGCTCCTCGCGGCCGTCCCCGCCCTCGTCCCGCTGGCACCCGTCGAGATCGCCGGGACCGCGGCGAACCTGCACTGGTACCTGCTGTTCGCGGCGCCGTGGCTGCTCGCGCACCGTCCGCGGAGCTGGTGGTCGTCCGCGTGGACCGCCGTCGCGGTGGCGGTCGTGACGACGAGCGAGATCCAGGCCGCCGTGTTCCTGCCGCTCCTGCTGCTGGGCCGTCGGCAGCGTCGGGTCATCCCCGTCGCAGCAGTCGCGGTGCTCGGTGTCGCGGCACAGGTCACGGCAGCGCTGACGCACCCCCGTTCCGCGTCGCACCGGGGTGGCATCACCTCGTTCCGGGACATGACCGCCGGGTTCGTCGCCCAGGTGGTCGGCGGCAGCGGGAACGCCGACGTGCGTGCGGTGGGAGCGTCCGTCTCGGCGCACGGCTGGTGGGTCGTCACCGTGCCGGCCGTGCTCCTCGTGGTCGCGGTCGTGGCCGCCCTCGTCCTGGCGGACTGGCGGACCCGGTGGATGCTCCTCGCCGCGAGCGTCGGCGCCGGCGTCGTCTGGTACGCGGCACTCATCGTGAACCGGACGCCCGGCACGACGTGGTCCTCGTTCACCCCGGCGGCGTGGGCGGGCACGGCGCCCCTGCGGTACGCGGCCGCGTCGTCGATGTTCCTGACCGCGGCGGTCGTCCTCGCCGCCGACGTGTTCCTCGCCCGCGCACGGTGGTCGTGGCGGGCAGCGGGCGGGGTGCTCGTCGTCGCGTCGGTCGTCGCGTTCGTGGCCGGTGCCGGGGCGGTGCCGCTCCGGGAGCACGGGCCGCAGTGGTCCGCCGAGATCGAGCACCGAGCGTCGTACTGCGCGGCGCACCCGGGCGACACCGTCCGGGTCGGCGCGATGCCCAGGATCGCGGGGTGGGACGCCACCGTGCCGTGTGCGATGGTCGAGCGCGCCGTCGGCCGGTGAGGGCTCAGGAGCCCCGGCCCGCATCGGCGGCGTCGCGGGGCGGCGGGCTGGCCGGGTCGCGGGGCAGTGGGCTGCTCGGGTCGCGGGGCGGCGGGCTCGCCGGGTCGCGGGGCAGTGGCACGGTGTCGGGGGTCGGGTCGGTCGCCAGGCGGGCGTGGGTCTCGACGTCGAAGCGGTCGTCGCCGTAGCGGAGCTTCTCGCGTTCCACTCCCTCGGCGCGGAACCCCGCCCTGGTCGCGACCGCGCACGACGCCGGGTTGTTCGTGCGGTGCCCGAGTTCGAGGCGGTGCAGGCCGAGGGCGAAGGCGTCCTCGGCGGCGGCGGCGAGTGCGCGGGTCGCCAGGCCACGGCCGCGGGCCTCGGGTGTGAGCCAGTACGAGACCCAGGCGGTGCCGTGGGTGTGCTCGATGGCCGTCACCCCGACGCAGCCGACGACCCGGGCCCCGGCGCCGCCCGACCCGGCGCGCCCGTCCGCCACGTCAGCGACGTCAGCGACGTCCGCGACGTCCGCGACGATCGCCCAGTACCGGGCGTGCCCGTCGAACCGGTACGTCGCCCCGATGAAGGCCTCCGCCGCCGCGACGTCGTCGAAGCGCACACCACCGAACTGGCGCGCGAGCTCCGGGTCCGCCGACGCCGCCAGCAGCACCGGCGCGTCGGACAGCCGCCACGGCCGCACGGAGGCCGGCACCGTCACGCGCCCTGGAACGGGTTCGTCCACCGCCACCACACGCCCGGGTCGTCGATCGGCCGCTCGAGCACGAGCGGCACCGTCACCGGGTCGTGGTCCGTGATGGTGAACCGCACCGTGCCGACGCGCTCCCCCTTCGTCCCGAGGGTGATCTGCTCGAGCTTCGTCCTCGCGGACACCTTCGTCCGGCCCCACACGAGCACCTCGGCCGCGGACCGCGACACCGCGTCCGCCTCGTCCTGCCACGGCGTCGAGAACGTGCCGAAGGTCTGCCCGGCGTGGGTGAGCGTGACGACCTGGAAGTTGTCGGCGACCGACCGGAGCAGCCGCTGGACGTCGACGTCGAGCGAGTCGTGGTCGACGCCGCCGAGCATCGCGCCGACGACCGTGACCTCCTTGCCACCGCGCTCGTACGTCGCCGCGAAGAGCAGGCACGCGCCGGCCTCGTCGAGCGTGCCGGTCTTGATGCCCTCGACACCGTCGAGCCCGAGCAGCTTGTTCGAGTTCTCGATCGCGCCGGCGCCGGGCACCGTGACCTGCTTCGTGCCGACGACCTCCTTCACCACCGGGTTCGCGAGGGCGAGCTGCCCGAGTTCGACGAGGTCGGTGGCCGTCGAGGTGTTGTGCGCGTCGAGGCCGGTCGGCTCCTCGATCGTGGTGTGATCGAGTCCGTGCTCGTCGAGCCACTCGTCCGCTGCCTGGCGGTAGGCGTCCATCGACCCGAAGGCCCAGAGCGCCAGCGACCCGGCGTAGTTGTTGGCCGACTTCATGAGCATGACCTGGAGCGTCTGGTACTCCGAGAGCTGGAGGCCGGCGGGCATCGGCGCGACCTCGCCGTTCACCGCGAGGTACTTCGCGTAGAGCGCCTGCATCCCCGGGCTGAAGGTGATCGTCGGGCCGGACTCCCCCGGCCGCAGCGGCTTCTCGTCGAGCACGACGAGCGCCGTGACGACCTTCGAGATGCTCGCGATCGACCGGGGCTTCGTGTCCCCGCTCGTGCGCAGGCTCTCCGGGAAGTCGGTGGCCTCGACCGCGGTGGCGCCGTAGCCGGGGAACGTCAGGTCCGGCACCGACGACGTCGGTGCCGAGTACGTGGTGGTCGAGGCGCTCGCCGGGGCGAACGGCACGACCGCTGCGGCCACGAGGTAGCCGACCGCCAGCACGAGCACGGCGACGACCGAGATGGTCACCGGCCTCCGGACGGCGGAACGGGGGCGGCGGACGACTCGTGACACGGGAACCGAGCGTACCGGGGGCAGGTACCCCGTGGCTGCGAGGACGCGCTAGGCGCGCGTCGGTGCAGGGTCGGACTGGAGGCGCGGCTCGCCCCCGACGGCAGCCGTCGCGTCCGACGGGACGCCGGCCCCACCGCCGTCGGGTCCCGTCGGGCGCGCGAAGGTCCACCTCCGCGACAGGTACGCGAAGACGGGGCCGGCGGCGTTCATCACCACGACGGACACCCACGCTGCCCACACGTTGCCCGGTGCGAAGCCGAAGCCGCCGAAGTACGTCGCGAAGAAGGACGCGAACCCGAGGAACATCCCGGGGACCAGCGCGAACGCACGGACCCGGCCGGTGCACATCAGCGCGGTGTTGCACACGAGGATCACGACGCCGAGCACCACGTTCCGGGCGAGCTGCCCGTCGCCGAGGAGCGTACCGATCCGCTGGTCGACGAGCACGATGACGAGGGCGAACGTCGACCCCACCGGCATCGTCGCCCAGAGCCGGGTGGCGTTCCGGAGCGTGGGCTTCGGCCCGAGCAGGAACATCCCCGCCCAGCTGATGAAGATCGCCCAGGTGGGCAGGTTCAGCGCCGTGCCCCCGATGAACGCGGTGGCGCCGGCCAGGACGGAGGCGACGATCTCGTGCGGGATCCGTTCACGCATTGCTGAGCTCCTTCGATCGGGTGGTGAGGACGGTGGTGCGGGTGGTCTCGGCGACGACGCGGCCGCGCTTCACGACGAGGGCGCGGTCCGGGCGGTCGAGCAGCGCGCCCGCCGGGTCGGTGGTCGAGAGCAGCACGAGGTCGGCGTCGGCGCCGGGACGGATGCCGTAGGTCTCGGCGATCCCGACGACCCGTGCAGCCGAGGTCGTCGCCATGTCGAGGACGCGGGCGAGGTCGTCCGGTCCGGACAGGTGCCCGACCTGCGCGAGCAGCAGCCCGATGTCGAGCAGGTCGGCGTTGCCGAACGGGGTGAAGGCGTTCCGCACGTTGTTCGACGAGTACGCGCTCGTGACGCCCGCGGCCCAGAGGTCGCGGACCGGGACGACACCGCGGCGGACGTCGTGGTCGTCGGCGCGACCGCCGAGGTGCAAGTCGGTCGCCGGCAGCGCGACGACCGCGACCCCCGCCTCGGCGAGCCGCGCGAACAGGTCGACCCGCTCGGTCGAGGGCAGGCTCGCGGACGAGGTCACGTGCCCGAGCGCGACCCGGCCCTGCATCCCGCGGCGGACGACGGCGTCGGCGATGACCCGCGCGAGGGCGAACCGCGGGTCGCTCGTGTCGTCGGCGAAGTCGGCGTGCAGGTCCGCCGGCACGTCGAACTCCTCGGCGAGGTCGAGGACGGTCTCGACGTGCTCGTGGCACTCGGCGAGGGTCCGCTCGTTGTACGTGCAGCCGCCGATCACGTCCGCGCCCGCTCCGAGCGCCTTGCGCAGGAGTGCGAGGGTCCCCGGCGCCTTCGCGATGCCCTCCTGCGGGAACGCGACGATCTGCAGGTCGAGGGCGTCGCGGTACTCGTCGCGGAGCCCCAGCAAGACCTCGACGCCGGTCAACCCGACGATCGGGTCGACGTCGGGGTGTGCGCGGACCAGCGTCGTGCCGTTCGTGATCGCCTGGTCGAGCAGGGTGCGCGCGCGGTCCCGGACCGAGCCGTGCGTGAACCCGCGCTTGAGCTCCCCGGTGACGGCGATCGCCCCGGCGAGGGTCCCGTCCGGGTTCGGACGTTCCCGGTCGAGCAGGGCCTTGTCGACGTGCAGGTGCGACTCGACGAACCCGGGCACGACCACGCGGCCGGCGCAGTCGACGACCCGGGTGGCCGGGTCGCCGGGGACGGTGCCGACGGCGGCGGTGACCGCGGTGATCGTGCCGTCTTCGACGACGACGTCGACGAGGCCGGGCTCGTCGACCAGGCGGGCGTTGCGGAGGACCAGGTCCACGACGGATCCCTCTTCTTCATCGGTGGTCGGTTGACGCCACCCACCATTCGCCCGTCGTGTTTCCGGCTCCGTCGCAGCGTGTGACGGGCGTGTAAAAGTTGGTCGTACCAATGAGCCAAGCAGACCAATGGACCCTAGGCTCCTGCCCATGCAACGAGGACGCACCCTGAGCGCCGCCACCGCCGCGCACCTCGCGCGCCTGGTGCTCGAGGATCTCGCTCCGGGTGACAAGCTGCCCCCGGAACGGACCCTGGCCGAGGACCTCGCCGTGTCGCGCACGACCGTCCGCGAGGCCATGCAGGAACTCGAACGCCGACGCCTCGTG
Organism: Curtobacterium sp. 320; assembly: GCF_031455235.1. NCBI lineage: Bacteria > Bacillati > Actinomycetota > Actinomycetes > Micrococcales > Microbacteriaceae > Curtobacterium > Curtobacterium sp. 320. Next base: position 59,153 of record NZ_JAVDSI010000004.1, read on the forward strand.
TCCCGGACGCCCGGTCGCGGGACGGTCGTGCTCCCCCGGTCCGAGGAGGCCACCGCGCTCCTCGAACGCCAGACCGGTGTCGGGCACGCCGAGGACCTCGCGCACCGGGCCGAGAACGTCGCCGAGTTCCGGGCCGTCGTCGAGCCCCAGGTCGCCGCGCTCGCCGCAGCCCGTGCCGGCGAGGCCGACCTGCTCGCGCTCGAACGGATCCTGCAGGCCACGCACGCCGGCCTCAGCCCCGAGGAGTCCCTCGCGCAGGACGTCGCGTTCCACGTGCAGGTCGCCCGGGCCTCCGGCAACCCGCTCCTGGTCTCCCTGTGCGAGCTCAGCAGCGGCTGGGTGCAGGACGTCCGCGCCCGGTCCCACAGCACGAGCGAGGGCCGCCGGTCGTCGTTCGTGTGGCACGAGCAGATCCTCGACTGCATCCGCCGACACGACGAGGGGGCCGCCCGCGCGGCGATGACCGACCACCTCGCCGACGTCGCCCACCTCGTCGAACGGAAGGCCGACCGATGACGACCCCCGCGATCCCGACCCTCCAGCCCGGAAGGGGACCGGTCCGCGCCGACCGCTACCTGCCGGTCGACCCGGACACCGTCCTCTGGGGACGGCTGCCGAACGCCGACGACCGACCGGCGATCACCGTCGTGCCGGGCGAGTCGGTGACGATCGACACCGTCAGCCACGAGGGGATCCTCCCCGACCAGGGCAGTGACCCACGTGCCTTCTTCGCCACGCACGGCGTCGCACCGGAGCACGTGCTCGACGACGCCGTCGCGATCGCCCGGACCGGACGCCGCGACCCCGAGGCAGACGGACCGCACGTCGTGTCCGGGCCCGTCGCCGTCGCGGGCGCACGACCGGGGGACGTCCTCACCATGACCGTCGTCGAGACGCTCCCCCGCGTGCACTACGGCGTCGTGTCGAACCGCCACGGCCGGGGCGCGCTGCACGGCGAGTACCCCGTCGACGGCACGACCGTGAGCGTCTTCGCCGACGTCGTCGACTCCCCCGCCGGACTCCGCGGCCGCATCCCCCTGACACCCGCTCGCGAACGGTTCGCCCGGTTCCCGCTCGCCCCGTTCCTCGGGATCATGGGCGTCGCGACCCCCGGGGAGCGCCGGCACTCGGTCCCGCCGGGCCGCCACGGCGGGAACATCGACGTGAACCTCCTGCAGGCGGGCACGCAGCTGCACCTGCCCGTCCTCGTACCCGGTGCGCTCGCGTACGTCGGCGACCCGCACTTCGCGCAGGGCGACGGCGAGGTGGCGCTCACCGCGATGGAGGCCTCGCTCCGCGCGACGGTCCGGTTCGACCTGACACCGGCCGACGAGGCCGCGAGCCGGTTCGGCGACCTCGTGTGGCCGGTCGCCGAGACCCAGGAGTACCTCGTCCCCACCGGGATGGACCCCGACCTCGACGAAGCCGTCCGGGAGTGCGTCCGGCACGCCGTCGCGATCCTCGGTGCGCGCTGGGGCATGGAGCCGCACCTGGCGTACGCCTACCTCTCCGCCGCGACCGACTTCGACATCTCGCAGGTGGTCGACCTCGTCACCGGTGTCCACGCCCGTATCCGCAAGGCCGACTTCGAGGAGCCCGCCCGATGACCACGCACCCCGACGCCCCCGAGGGTCTCCTCGAGGCACTCGACGCGTACGAGGCCGCCCTGCTGACGAACGACCTCGACGCCCTCGACGACGCGTTCGTCGACGCACCGGGCACGATGCGCGGCGACGACCGCGGGCTGCTCGTCGGCCACGACGCGATCAGCGCCTTCCGCGGAGCACGCGGCGGGGTCGCGACCAGGACGTTGACGCGGGTCGAGGTCCGGCCCCTCGCCGAGGACCTCGCCCTCGTCGTGTCGGTGTCCCGGTTCGCCGCCGGCGGCCACGGCCTCCAGACCCAGCTGTGGCGCCGCACGACCGCACACGACGACACCGGCCCCGTCGCGCGCTGGCGCATCGAGGCGGCACACGTGACCGGCCGCCCCCGCGCCTTCGACCCGACCGTCTGGCGGGCCGTCGGCGACCCGCTCGTCGCCCCCAGCGCCTCCGGGCCGCTCGACGGGCGCACGGTCGCGGTCAAGGACCTCTACGCCGTGCCCGGCCAACCCGTCGGTGCCGGCAACCCCACCTTCCTGCGCGAGGCGCCGGTCGAGACGGCCGCGGCACCGGCCGTCGCGGCGCTCCTCGCCGCCGGTGCGGCGATCCGCGGGATCGCGCGAACCGACGAGTTCGCGTACAACCTCACCGGACGGAACGAGCACCACGGCACACCGCCGAACGCCGCGGACCCGACGCGGCTGCCAGGAGGCTCGTCCAGCGGCTCCGCGTCGGCCGTCGGTCTCGGCATGGCCGACATCGGGATCGGCACGGACACCGCCGGGTCCGTCCGGGTCCCCGCCTCGTACCAGGGGCTCTGGGGCCTCCGGACGACCCACGGCACGGTCCCCCGCGACGGTCTGCTCCCCCTCGCACCGTCCTTCGACACCGTGGGGTGGCTCGCCCGCGACGCCGAGACGCTCCTCGCCGCGTTCGACGCCACCGTGCCCGACCCCGGTCCGGCCCCGGCACCGACGCCCCTCGTCGTCCCGGAGGACCTGCTCGCCCTGGTCGCCCCCGACACCGCCGCGGTGTTCTCCGCGTTCACCCGGTCCCTCGACGGCGAACCCGACCGGGTCCGGCTCGCGGACCTCGGCGTCCCCGCCCCCGACGAGCTCCGCGAGCTGCTCCGCCTCGTGCAGGCCGCCGAGGCCGTCGCCGCCCACGGGGCCTGGATCGCCGGACACCCCGGCGCGCTGAGCACCGTCGTCGGGGACAGGTTCGCCGCAGCCGCGGCGAACGACCCCACCGCCACCGCCGACGCGGTCCAGCGCCTCGACGTCGTCCGGCACACCATCCGCCGGGCGCTGACCGGCCGGACCCTCGTGTTCCCGACCGTGCCGGGCCCCGCGCCGCTCGTGTCCGCCGACGCCGCCGCACTCGAGCGCACGAGGACCGCGACCACGGGGATGACGAGCCTCGCGAGCGTGGGCGGCCTCCCCGCGGTGAGCGCTCCCGCCCTCACCGTCGACGACGCCCCGGTCGGCGTGTGCCTGGTCGGCGCGGTCGGCACCGACCGCGACCTGGTGCGCCGCGCACGGGACCTGACGACCCGCTGAGGCGCGCCGGACGACGGAGGCGACCCGCGCCTCCCGGCCCCTCAGGCCCGCGCGGAAGCAAGCCGCTGCGCGTGCGTGACCGCCCAGAGCCCGACGGCGCTCGCCGCGGCGACGTTCAACGAGTCGACGCCGTGTGCCATCGGGATCCGCACGGTGGTGTCGGCGGACGCGATCGCCGCCGGCGTGAGGCCCTGTCCCTCGGTGCCCATCACGAGCGCCACGCGGTCCGGGACGTCCGCGACGAACGCGTCGAGGTCCACCGAGCGGTCCGTCAGGGCCATCGCGGCGAGGTGGAAGCCCTGCGCTCGGAGCTCCTCGCCGGCGGCCGGCCAGTCGCCGATGCGGGTCCACGGCACCTGCAGCACCGTGCCCATGCTGACGCGGACGCTGCGCCGGTACAGCGGGTCGGCGCAGCGGGGGCTGACCAGGACGGCGTCTGCCCCGAGGCCGGCGACGCTCCGGAACACCGCGCCGACGTTGGTGTGGTCGACGATGTCCTCGAGCACCACCACGACCCTGGCGTCGCGCACCACGTCCGCGACGCTCGGCAGCTCCGGGCGGTGCATCGCGGCGATGGCGCCGCGGTGCATCCGGAAGCCGGTGAGGTCCTCGAGCAGATCGTCGGGGCCGACGAACACGGGGCCGTCGTGGTCCGCGACGACGGGGAGCACGCTGTCGAGCCACTTCTCCTGGACCAGCACGCTCCGCGGGACGTGCCCGGCGCGGACCGCCCGCTCGATGACCGTGTTCGACTCGGCGATGTACAGGCCGCCCTCCGGCTCGGACACGCGCCGCAGGGCGACGTCGGTGAGCCGGGCGAAGTCGTCGAGGCGGGGGTCGTCGAGGGAGTCGATGGGGACGGCGTGCACGGGGCTCGTTTCGGGGTCGGTGTGGGGGCCTGTGGCGGCGGGGCACGGCCTGGCGTCGTCCACGGGAAGTGACCGGGGCGGTCGGCTGTTGAGGGTACCGTGAACACGATGGCGACGAGCGAACCGACCAGCCCCGCGAGCGCGACCGCGTCCGGGCACGCCCTCGACCGCGCCGTCGAGCTCCTCGCCGGCAAACGCATCGCCGTGCTCTCCGGCGCCGGGCTCAGCACGGACTCCGGCATCCCCGACTACCGGGGCGCCGGCCGCGTCGTCCGGAAGCCGATGACCTTCCAGGAGTTCCGCGCCGACCCCGCCAAGCGGCAGCGCTACTGGGCCGGCTCGCACCTCGGCTGGCGCACCTTCGCCTCGGCTCGTCCGAACGCCGGGCACCAGGCCCTCGCGGCACTCGAACGCGACGGCATCGTCACGGGGGTCGTCACGCAGAACGTCGACGGACTGCACCTCCGCTCCGGATCACGCCGGGTCGTCGAGATCCACGGGTCGATGGACCGTGCCGTCTGCCTCACCTGCGGGCAGGTGTTCTCGCGCGCCGACCTCGCGACCGTGCTCGACCGGGACAACCCGTGGATCGACGAGCCCGGGTCGGTGCAGCTCCAGCCCGACGGCGACGTCGAGATCACCGACGTCGAGCGCTTCCGGGTGCCGGACTGCTCGGTGTGCGGCGGGGTGCTGAAGCCCGACGTGGTGTTCTTCGGCGAGTTCGTCCCGGCCGAGAAGTTCCGCGAGGCCGTCTCCATCGTCGCCGAGGCCGACGCGCTCCTCGTCGTCGGCTCGTCCCTCACCGTGAACTCCGGCGTCCGGCTCGTCGACCACGCCGCACGACGCAAGCACCCCGTGGTCATCGTGAACCGCGGCACGACCCGCAGCGACCCCCGGGCAGCGGTCAAGATCGACGCCGGCACGACCGAGACGCTCGAAGCCCTGGCGGCACGGCTGCGATGAGGTGCCGCGCCGCGTGTGGGACGAGGTGCCGCGCCGCGTCCGGGATGAGGTGCCGCGCCGCGTCTGGGATGATCGTGCGGTGACGACGCTCCTGTACCTGGTCCGGCACGGCGAGACCGACTGGAACGCCGAACGGCGCATCCAGGGCTCGACGGACATCCCCCTGAACGACACCGGACGCCGACAGGCCCGCTCCACCGCGACCCTGCTCGACCGCCGGCGGTTCGACGCCGTCGTCGCGTCGCCGCTGTCCCGGGCGTTCGAGACCGGATCGATCATCGCGGACCACCTCGGTCTCGCAGCACCCGTCACGTACGCAGGGCTGGCCGAACGCTCCTACGGCGAGGCCGAGGGCCTGACCGACGACGAGGTCCGCGAGCGCTACCCGCACGACGACATCCCCGGCCGCGAGTCCCGCAGCGCGCTACTCGACCGCGTCACCGAGACACTCGCCGAGATCGCGATCCGGTACGACGCCGGCAGCGTCGTCGTCGCGACCCACGGCGCCGTGATCCGCAGCATCGTCAACGCCGCCGCCCCCGGCACCGCCGACCGGCACAGCACCCCGATCCGGAACGGGTCCGTGCACTCGTTCCGGTGGGACCCCGAGCGCTTCCACGCCGAGCTCGTGCGGTTCGACGACCCGATCGACGGGGTCTCGGACGGGCCCGGCCGGTACGCCTTCGAGTACCAGAACCCGCTCGAGCGCCGCGGGTAGCGCCGCGGGTTGCCGCCGGGGAGCCGTCGCGCGCTGTCGGTGGTGTCGTACTAGGCTCCGATGCACTCGCAGACCCGAGCGTGTGAGGGGGCTGACATGACCGTCGACGGACCCGGTGGTGGGGGCGCTCGGCCCGGCTGGCCGCAGTCGCCCGATCCGGACGACCTCGATCGTGCCTTCGGCCCGGGTACGGCATCCGTCCCGGTGCGGACCCCGCGGCAGCGTGTCCGACGCAGCGCGCTCGTCGGCGTGGGCGTGATCATCGCGGCCGGTGTGCTCGCCGTCGTGCTCGTCACGATCATCGGCAGCGTGCAGAACGGCGTCGGCGGGGTGTTCCCCCGCCCCGATGCCGCGCTCGACCGGTTCGGCAGCGCCGCGCGGGACCTCGACGGCGTCGAGGGCGTGCGCGACGCGGAACCGAAGAAGACCTCGTTCGCGAGCTACGACGTCGAGTCGACCGTCTCGGTGTCGCCGACGCTCTCCGACGAGGAGCGGACCGCGGTCGTCGACGACCTGCGCGCTGCAGCCAAGGCGGCGAGCGGCAACGGCGTCCGGGTGTTCGCCGTGGCGGATCTCGGTGCGCTCGAGATCGGGGTCTCCCCGGACGAGCGGACCACGGAACAGCGTCTGTCGCTCGCCCGGCAGCTCGACGCGATCGGCGGAGTCTCGGGCGTGCGGTGCTCCTGGGGCGACGGCGGCCCGTCGGACGAGCCGGCCGACCAGGCGATCACGGTCGAGACGATCGGGCGCGGGGCTGCGCTCGATGCCGTGGTGGCGAAGGCGACGCAGGAGGCGCAGGCGGTGTTCCCGGGGGCCACGGTGTCGGCGGAGCGGCCGTCGTCCTGAGGCGGGTCGGTGCGCGCGACCGGCGCCCGAAGCCTGCTGGCTCGGGCCGGCCTACTGCCCGGGGGTGGCCCCGCGGGCCGCGACCGCCTGCTCCACCGCGCGGACGACCTGCTCCGCCGAGGTCTCCCACCGGAACCGCCCGGCCTGCACGAGCGATGCCCGCGAGGCCTCGTCCCACCGTGCCTCGAGTCGGCGCACCGCAGCCGCGACGGCCGACGGCGACGACGGGTCGAAGTACTCCGCGACGTCCCCGCCGATCTCGCGGAAGATCGGGATGTCACTGACGACCACCGGCGTGCCGACGTCCATCGCCTCGACGAGCGGGATGCCGAAGCCCTCGTCGTACGACGCCGTCGCGAGGGCCGTCGCCGACCGCAGCACCGACAGGTACTCGTCGTCGGAGGCACCGTCGTGGAACACGAACGACCCCGCCGGCGCGAGCCGTTCGAGCCGCGCACGGTCGGCGGCGGACACCCGGGACATGCAGTGCAGCACCCAGTCCGCGCCGAGCAGCGGCATCGCGGCGGCGAGGGTCTCGACGTTCTTGTACGGCATGAACGAGCCCATGTACACGAGGGACTTCTCGCGCGGACCGCCCTCGGGCCGAGGAGTCGCGGGGTCGGCGGCGTTGTACGCGACGGTGACGGGGCGCTTCGTCAGCCGGTGCTCGGCGATGAGGCCGGCGGTCGTCTCGGACACCGTCACGACCCCGTCGGCGCCGTTCAGGAGCAGGCGCTGCGGCACCCAGCTGAGGTGGAAGGCACGCCAGCCGAGGCGGAGCGGCCACGAGAACTCCCGCGGGGGCGTCCGGTTCCGGTAGTAGATCAGGTCGTGGAGGGTCAGCACGAGGGCGTACTGCCGACCGCGGGACCCCATGGTCTGCATGGGCGAGAAGACGGCGTCGAGCCCGAGGCGGTTGACCTTCCGCGCGACGATGGGCTCCCCCGGCTCGGTCGGCGCGGGCAGGAGTTCCCACGGCAGGTCGGACGGCAGCGACTCGAGCTGCCGCTCGTCGTGCACGAGCAGGGTGTAGTCGTGTCGCTCGGGCAGGTGGGCGACGACGCCGGCCGTGAACCGGCTGATGCCGTCGTGGCGGCCGATGCGGACGTAGCGGCAGTCGATCCCGATGCGCAGGCGGGTCACGACGCGGCACCGTCGGCCGGCGGGGTCGGCGTCGCCTTCGGCTTCGGTGTCTCCTTCGGGGCACGCTTGGACCCCGGCTGCGCTCCCTTGCGGCCGCGCTTCGGGGCGTCTGCCATCCGTCGCAGCACCGCGGACGCAGCGGCGCCGGGCGTCTCGTAGTGCACGAGGTGCCCGACGTGCGGCACGACGACGAGCTCGGCGTCCGCGAGGCGTGCGGCCAGGGCACGCTGCTCGGGCACCGCCGTGATGTCGTCGCGCTCGGCCGCGATCATGAGCACCGGCACGGTGATGCGGTCGGCGTACTCGGCGACGTCGTGCGTGACCGAGGTGCGGAACGCCTCGAGCACGCTCGTACGGTTCGCGAACGCCGAGAAGTACCGGTCGTGCTGGTCGTGCACCCAGCGCCGGAGGTCACGGTCGTGCGACTTGAGCATCGCCAGGCTCATCACGCGCACGATCGCCGGGTTGCGGAGCAGTCCGAGCCCGAGCGGCTTCGGCAGCACGGCGCCGGCACGGTAGTACCCGATCGCGATCGCCGTGCCGACCGCACGCGGACCCTGCAGCGCCGGGGCGGCGATCGGGTTCACGAGCACGAGCAACCGCGTCGCGAGGCCGGCAGCGACCGTGGCGGCCACGACGATCGACCCGAACGAGTGCCCGAGCACCACGGTGTCCGCACCGAGGCCGAGCGCCGCGTGGAAGCCGCGCAGCCACGCGACGTACGAGTCGATGTCGGACACGGGCAGCGGATCGGAGATGCCGAAGCCGGGCAGGTCCGGCACGATCACCCGGACCCCGTCGAGGTGCGCGGCGATCGTCTCGAGGCCGTGGTGGTCGCCACGGAACCCGTGCACGGCGAGGACGGTCTGGGTCGCGTCGGACGGGCCGTACTCCCAGAAGTGGGTGGTGCGGCCGTCGACCTGCACGGAGCGGTGGACGACCGGGGTGGCGGCCATCAGCGACTGGTACGGGGAGAGCACGGGCGGTTGCATCCCCGTCAGTCTACGAACGCGCGCCGGTGCGCCGACGTCACCCACGCTGGATGGTGGACGACTCGCGGCCGCGACGTGCCTGTGGAGGACGACCCGCGCCTCCAGGCCGTGCATTCTCCGGACAACTCCATGCACCGCGGCCTAGCGTGTCCATGGTGACGTTCACCGCCCCGATCCAGCTCCCCGGCCTGACACTGGACCCGCAGTGGTACAAGCGCTCGGTCTTCTACGAGTGCATGATCCGCTCGTTCGTCGACTCGAACGGCGACGGCATCGGGGACATCCAGGGCGTCATCGGCAAGCTCGACTACCTGCAGTGGCTCGGGGTCGACGCGCTCTGGCTGCCGCCGTTCTTCCAGTCGCCGATGCGCGATGGCGGGTACGACATCGCCGACTACAAGGCGATCCTCCCGGAGTTCGGCACCCTCGACGACTTCCGCGAACTCGTCACCAAGTCGCACGAACGCAACATGCGCATCGTCATCGACATGGTGATCAACCACACCAGCGACCAGCACGAGTGGTTCCAGCAGTCCCGCGAGGACCCCGACGGCCCCTACGGCGACTTCTACGTCTGGCGCGACACGGACACCGACTACGAGAACATCCGCATCATCTTCGTGGACACCGAGGAGTCGAACTGGACCTTCGACCCGGTCCGCCGCCAGTTCTTCTTCCACCGGTTCTTCTCGCACCAGCCCGACCTCAACTTCGAGAACCCGGCCGTCGTCGAGGCCGTGTACGACGTCGTGCGGCACTGGCTCGACCTCGGCGTGGACGGGCTCCGGCTCGATGCGATCCCGTACCTGTTCGAGTCGGAGGACGGCAACGGCGAGGGCGAACCCGAGACGCACGAGTTCATCAAGAAGCTCCGCGCGATGGTGGACGACGAGTACCCCGGGCGTGTCCTGCTCGCCGAGGCGAACCAGTGGCCGCGCGAGACCGCCGCGTTCTTCGGCACCGACGAGGAGCCCGAGTGCCACATGGCGTTCGACTTCCCGGTGATGCCGCGCATCTTCTACTCGCTCCGCGCGCAGCACGCCGCCGAGCTCAAGGCGATCCTGTCCGAGACGCTCGACGTGCCGGCCTCCGCTGCGTGGGGCGTGTTCCTCCGCAACCACGACGAGCTCACGCTGGAGATGGTCAGCGAGGAGTACCGGCAGGCCATGTACGGCTGGTACGGCTACGACCCGCGGATGCGCTCGAACATCGGCATCCGCCGACGCCTCGCTCCCCTGCTCGACAACTCGCGCGCGGAGCTCGAGCTCATCCACGCCCTGCTGTTCTCGCTCCCGGGGTCGCCGTTCCTCTACTACGGCGACGAGATCGGGATGGGCGACAACATCTGGCTGCCGGACCGCGACTCCTCGCGCACGCCGATGCAGTGGACGCCGGACCGCAACGCCGGCTTCTCCACCGCGGACCCGGGCAAGCTGTACCTGCCCGTCGTCCAGTCCCTCGTGTACAACTACGCGCAGGTCAACGTCGAGGCGCAGCTCGCCCAGTCCCGGTCGCTGCTGCACTGGGTCCGCAACGTGATCCACGTGCGGAAGGCGCACCCCGTGTTCGGGCTCGGGACGTTGGACGTGCAGGACACCTCGAACGACTCCGTGCTCGCGTTCGTCCGGTCGTGGGAGGGCTCCGGCTCCGGCCACCAGTTCGGCCCCTCCGCCGAGGACGTCCTCTGCGTCTTCTCCTTCGCCACCAACCCGACGTCGGTCACCATCTCTGCGCCGGAGTACGCCGGGAGGCCGTTGTACGACCTCTTCGGCGGCGGCTCGTTCCCGTCGTTCGACGCGGAGGGCCAGGTCACGCTGACGATGGGGACGCAGTCGTTCTACTGGCTGCACGTGGGTGCGCCGGTCGGGTAGCGGCGTCCTGGAGGCGCGGCTCGGCCCCGGTGGGCGGGTCGCGTCCCCCGTCCGGTCGCGTCGCGCCCGGAGGGCGGGTCGAGTCCCCCGTCCGGTCGCTTCGCGCCCGGCGGGCGGGTCGCGTCTCGGCGTGTCGGTGCGTCCGGTTAGCCTGACCGCGTGACGTTCCCCACAGCGCAGCTCGACTCCCCCGCTCCGGCCCAGGACCTCTCGGGTCGGCCCTGGTGGCACGCACTCGGCGTGTTCGACCTCGAGACCACCGGCGTCGACGTCGAGACCGCCCGGATCGTCACCGCCCACGTCGGCCTGATCGACATGACCGGACGTTCCATCGTCGAGGGCGCCTGGCTCGCCGACCCCGGTGTCGAGATCCCCGAGGGCGCCGCCGCGGTGCACGGCATCACGACCGAGCGCGCCCGCGCCGACGGTCGCCCCGCCGCCGAGGTCGTCGCCGAGATCATCGCCGCGGTCGAGGCGGTGTTCGCCCGGGGCATCCCGCTCGTCATCTACAACGCCCCGTACGACCTCACCGTCCTCGACCGCGAGGCCAAGCGCCACGGCATCGCCTCCCCGGTCATCGGGAACGTCGTCGACCCGCTCGTGATCGACAAGGCGCTCGACACCTACCGCAAGGGCAAGCGCACGCTCGAGGCCGCGTCGGAGCTCTACGGCGTCACCCTCTCCGATGCGCACGACGCCGGAGCCGACGCCATCGCGGCCGGGCGTGTCGCGCAGGCCATCGCGGCGAAGTACCCCGAGGAGCTCGGCGTCTCCGCCGAGGAACTCCACCGCAAGCAGGTCGGCTGGTGCGCCGAGCAGGCGTCCTCGTTCCAGGACTACATGCGGAAGAAGCGCGACCCGGCCTTCACCGCCGACGGCCGCTGGCCCCACCGCAACGCCGGCTGAGGCCCCTGCCGGCGGGCACGGCTCGCCCGGCGTCGAACCACGCTTCCGACACCGAACCACGCCCGCTCGCCTGCCTTCGAACCACGAATCCGACACCGAACCACGCCGCTCGCCTGGTTCCACGTCGGTTCCGTGGTTCGACGCGCGCGCCGCACCTCGCCGCGCCCGCCGTCGGCGCTGCCTGCCCGCTCCCCGGGCTGAACACCGCGCCCCGCGCACCGGGGCGCATCGTCCAACCCGGGGCGCAGTCGCGCGCGCCCCGCACGGCGTCCCGCGCCGTTCTCGCGCGGCCGCACAACCAAAGTGCGCCCGAACTGCGTGATCGCACGGCGCGAACGCACTTGCGTTGTGCGCCGGCAATCCGCACCGCCTGCGCACCGTCCGGCCTCACCGCACCGCACCGCACCGCACCGCACCGCACCGCACCGCACCACGCCGCCCCGGCCAAGATCGGCGCGGCGTCGAACCACGCTTCCGACGTCGAGCCACGCCGCTCGCCTGGTTCGACGTCGGTTCCGTGGTTCGAACCGTCGCCGCGACGCCCGCACCGCCGGCCGCAACGTGCACCGCCCGCCCAACGTGCCACGCCCCGACCGCACCGCCCGAGCCACCCGGCCCGCACCGCCCGAGACCCAGCCGCACCGCCCGAGCCACCCGGCCCGCACCGCCCGAGACCCAGCCGCACCGCCAGAGCCACCCGGGCGCACCGCCACGCCAACCCGGCACGCCCGACCTGCCACCACGCCCCCGCCAACGACGGAACGGGCGGCCCTCCCGCAGGAGAGCCGCCCGTTCGAGCGTCCGGAGGACTGCTTACTTGCCGAAGCTCTTGAAGCGCTGGTTGAACTTCTCGACGCGACCGGCCGAGTCGAGGATGCGCTGCTTGCCCGTGTAGAACGGGTGCGACGCCGACGAGATCTCGACGTCGATGACCGGGTAGGTCGCACCGTCGAGCTCGATGGTCTTGTCGCTGTTCGCGGTCGAACGCGTCAGGAACGTCTCACCGGAAGCCAGGTCACGGAAGACGATGGCGCGGTACTCGGGGTGGATGTCGGTCTTCATGGAGATTCCTCGGTTGCGATGATGGGGACGTGCGCGGCACTCGTACGAGCACGACGCGGGAAGTCTGCGGCTTGCGCCAGCCGTCTACGTTACCAGACGACCGGCCGGATCGGGAGCAGTGTCACGATGCGCGCGCCGTGTACCGGCCGGCGTCCTTCGACACGGTGAGCTCGATGCCGAACGCCTCGGTCAGGGTCGGAGCGGTCAGGACCTCGTCGATCGGCCCGGCAGCCTGCACGTGCCCGTCCGCGAGCACCAGGGCGTGGGTGAACCCGGCGGGGATCTCCTCGACGTGGTGGGTCACGATGACGATGGCCGGCGAGTCCTCGCTCTGCGCGTAGCCGCCGAGGGTCCGTACGAGGCTCTCACGCGCGCCGAGGTCGAGCGACGCGGCCGGCTCGTCGAGGAACAGGATCTCGGGGTCGGTCATCACGGCCCGGGCGATCTGGACGCGCTTCTGCTCGCCGTCGCTGAGCTCGCCGAAGGTCCGGTCGGTGAAGGCGCCGAGGCCCCACTCGTCGAGCACACGCTGGGCGCGGCGGACGTCGAGCTCCTCGTACTCCTCGTTCCAGCGGCCCGTCACCGAGTACGCCGCGGTGAGCACGACGTCGATGACCTTCTCGGTGACCGGGATGCGGCGCGCGAGGGCCGTCGACGCGAAGCCGATGCGCGGACGCAGTTCGAAGAGGTCGGCGCCGCCGAGCTCGGTGCCGAGGACCTCGACCTCACCAGAGGTGGGGAAGGTCTGGGCGCCGGCGACCTGCAGCAGCGTCGTCTTGCCGGCACCGTTGGCACCGAGGACGACCCAGCGTTCGTCGTCCTGCACCTCCCACGAGATCCCGTCGAGGATGGTGGCCACGTTGCGGACCACGGAGACGTCTGACAAGCGCACGACCGAGGGCATGCGACCAGCCTAGGGGTTCTGCCCGAGCACCTCGTCGTAGACCTGGCGTGTCCGCCGGGCGATCGCGTCCCAGGTGAACTCGGTCTCGACGCGGAGGCGTCCGGCGCGGCCCATGAGCTTCGCGAGCCCCTCGTCGGCGAGCACCTCGGTGAGGGTCGCGGCGAGGTCGGCCACGTAGCGGTCCGGGTCCGTCGGGGTCCCGGTGCCGTCCTGTGCCTGGTCGATCGGCACGATGCGACCGGTCAGTCCGTCCGCCACGACCTCGGGGATGCCCCCGGTGCCGGTGCCGACGACGGGGATCCCGCACGCCATCGCCTCGAGGTTGACGATCCCGAGCGGCTCGTAGATCGACGGGCAGACGAACACGGTGCCCGACGAGAGCACGTTGACGATCTCCTCGTGCGCGAGCATCCGGTCGATCCAGACCACCCCGTCACGAGCGGAACGCAGCGAGTCGACCAGGCCCGTGACCTCGGCCATGATCTCCGGCGTGTCCGGCGCACCGGCGCAGAGCACGATCTGCACGTCCGCCGGCAGCGAGGCCACCGCCCGCAGCAGGTACGGCAGGCCCTTCTGCCGGGTGATGCGGCCGACGAACACGACCGAGCGACGCGACGGGTCGATCCCGAGCGCGCGGACGGCGTCCTCGTCGACGGTGGGCTTCCACTCGTCGATGTCGATGCCGTTGTAGACGACGTGCACCTTCGCGGGGTCGATCGACGGGTACGAGCGGAGGATGTCCGCGCGCATCGCCTTCGACACGGCGATGACACCGTCGGCGTGCTCGAAGGCCTCGCGCTCCATCCAGCTCGACAGCCGGTACCCGCCGCCGAGCTGCTCGGCCTTCCACGGGCGGAGCGGCTCGAGGCTGTGCGCCGTGACGACGTGCGGGATGCCGTAGGTCAGCTGCGCGATGCGTCCCGCCGAGTTCGCGTACCAGGTGTGCGAGTGCACGACGTCGGCACCCTCGACGTCCGCGGCGATCGCGACGTCGGTGCCGAGTGCCTGCAGCGCGCCGTTCGCCTGCTCGAGGCCGTCGGGCGTGCGGTAGGCCCACACGTCGGCCTCGTCGCGGAACGCCCCGAAGGCGCGGACGCGCACCTCGGTGTCGGTGTCGGACCGCAGCGCCGCGGTCAGTTCGGCCACGTGGACACCCGCACCGCCGTAGACCTCCGGCGGATACTCCCTGGTCAGCAGATCGACTCGCACGCGTTCAACGTAACGGGTTCCCAGTGCTGACGCCTACTGTGAGCGGCATGGCACCAAAGAAGGTCTTCGGCATCGTGCTCGCCGGCGGCGAGGGGAAACGGCTCATGCCGCTCACGGCCGACCGTGCGAAACCCGCTGTCCCGTTCGGCGGGAACTTCCGTCTCATCGACTTCGCGCTCTCCAACCTCGTCAACTCCGGACTGCAGAAGATCGTCGTCCTGACGCAGTACAAGTCGCACAGTCTCGACCGCCACGTCGCCGAGACCTGGCGCATGGAGGGCCTGCTCGGGTCCTACGTCGCGTCGGTGCCGGCGCAGCAGCGGCTCGGCAAGCGGTGGTTCGCCGGGTCGGCCGACGCGATCCTGCAGTCGCTCAACCTGCTCCGCGACGAACGCCCCGACATCGTCGTCGTGGTCGGCGCCGACCACGTCTACCGGATGGACTTCCACCAGATGGTCGAGGCGCACATCGCCTCGGGGCGCAGCGCCACGGTCGCCGCGATCCGCCAGCCGATCGGCCTCGCCGACCAGTTCGGCGTCATCCAGGTCGCCGACGACGACCCGACGAAGATCGAGGCGTTCCTCGAGAAGCCGAAGGACGCCGTCGGGCTCGCGGACTCCCCCGGCGAGATCCTCGCGTCGATGGGCAACTACGTCTTCGACGCCGACGCGCTGGTCGATGCCGTCCTCCGCGACGGCCAGATCGAGGGCTCGGACCACGACATGGGCGGCGACATCGTCCCCGACTTCGTCGCGCGTGGCGACGCGGGCGTCTACGACCTCAAGCGCAACGACGTCCCCGGGTCGAACGAGCGCGACCGGTACTACTGGCGCGACGTCGGGACGATCGACTCGTTCTACGACGCGCACATGGACCTCATCGCGCCGGTGCCGGTCTTCAACCTGTACAACCAGGACTGGCCGATCTTCAACCAGCAGACGAATCTGCCCCCGGCGAAGTTCGTCCGCGACGCGAACGGCAACACCGGCTCGACGGTCGACTCCCTCGTGTCGCTCGGTTGCCTCGTGTCCGGCGCCCAGGTCGAGCGCAGCATGATCGGCCCCTGGTGCGGCATCGACTCCGGCGCGAAGGTCCTCGACTCGATCGTCTTCGAACGCGCTTCGATCGGCGCCGGCTCCGTCGTGAACCGCGCGATCCTCGACAAGGACGTGGTGATCGCTCCCGGCGCCCAGGTCGGCATCGACCGCGAAGCGGACGAAGCGCGCGGCTTCACCGTCACCGAGTCCGGCATCACGGTCGTCGGCAAGGGCGTGCGCGTCGACGCGTAGCGTCGCGCGGGCAGGAACGGACGGCCCAGGAGGCGCGGCTGGCGTCATGAACGCCGGCCGCGCCTCCTGAGTCGGTACCGTTGGTGCGTGCCACGCTTCCTCGTCGTCCTCGATGCCGATTCCACGCTCCTCGAGGACGAGGTCATCGAACTCCTGGCCGACACGGCGGGGACCCGGCCACAGGTCCAGGCGATCACGGAGCGCGCCATGCGCGGCGAGATCGACTTCGCCGAGAGCCTCCGGGAGCGTGTCGCGACCCTGGCGGGCCTCCAGGACGACGTCTTCCGGGGCGCACAGCAGGCGGTCCGCGTGACGCGGGGTGCCGACCAGCTCGTCCGCGGCGTGCACGCCGTCGGCGGGACCGTCGGCGTCGTGTCGGGTGGCTTCCACGAGGTCCTCGACCCGTTCGCCGAGCAGCTCGGGCTCGACCACTGCCGGGCGAACCGGCTCGAGGTGGTGGACGGCGTCCTCACCGGGCGGGTCCTCGGCGACGTCGTGGACGCGCACGCCAAGGCCGTCGCACTGCGCGAGTGGGCGGCAGCCGACGACGTGCCGATCGTCCGCACCGTCGCGATCGGCGACGGCGCGAACGACCTCGAGATGATGCGTGTGGCCGGACTGTCGGTCGCGTTCGACGCGAAGCCGCTCGTCCGCGAGCAGGCCGACGTCGCGGTCGTCGACCGTGACCTGTCGAGCGTGCTCGCGACGCTCGGCCTGCGCGGCTGACGCGCGGCCTGCCGCGCCGCGCCGCGCCGCGCCGCGCCGCGCCGGGCCGAGACTCGGCCCCGCGGACGGTTTCGCGGCCGCTTCGCCACGAAGGTGTCCGCCGAGGCGAGACTCGGCGGGCGCGCCCCGGCCTAGTGCCCCATCCCGAGGCCGCCGTCGACCGGGATGACCGCGCCGGAGATGTACCCGGCCCCGTCGCCGGCGAGGAACAGCGTGGCGTCCGCGACGTCGTCGACGGTGCCGTACCGCGCCGCCGGGATCTGCTTCTTGAACTCGGCCTGCAGTTCTTCGGGCAGCGCTGCCGTCATGTCCGTCTGGATGAACCCGGGCGCGACGACGTTGGCGGTGATGCCGCGGGAGCCGAGCTCGCGCGTGATCGACCGGGCCATGCCGACGAGGGCGGCCTTCGACGAGGCGTAGTTGACCTGGCCGACCTGGCCGTAGGCGCCGACGACGCTCGACATGAGCACGATGCGGCCGAACTTCGCCTTCATCATGCCCTTGGTGGCGCGCTTGACGACCCGGAACGTCCCCGTGAGGTTCGTGTCGATCACGCTCGTGAAGTCCTCCTCCGACATGCGGAGCAGCAGCTGGTCGTTCGTGATCCCGGCGTTCGCGACGAGGACCTCGATCGGGCCGAGCTCGGCCTCGACCTGCGAGAAGGCAGCGTCGACCGAGGCCGTGTCGGTGATGTCGGCCTGCACCGTGAGCGCGCCCTCGGGGCCGCCCTGGCCGCTGCGGGACGTGACCGCGACGCGGTGGCCGGCGGCGACGAAGCGCTCCGCGAGGGCGTGGCCGATGCCGCGGTTGCCGCCGGTGACGAGGACGGTACGGGGGGTGCTCATGGTCGCTCCGTTCGGGGTGGGTTGCACGGCGCGCCGGGCCCGGACCGGCTCGGACACGCCCGGAAGAGCGTACCGGAGCCGATACGCGCACCGTGTCCGCGCGCGGCGGAACCATCCGGGCCCGCGCGGAGTTAGGCTTTCCCTCGGGCAGAGGAAAGAACATCGGATGAAGACGACGCACAGCATCACCACCCTCCCGGACTCTCCGGAGCAGGATCGTGCGCACCGCCTGTCCCGGTACGTCTGGCAGATGGCCCTCCGCGTCGTGTTCTTCATCGGGGCGGTCGTCGTGTGGTCGATCTGGCACACGTGGATCGCCGTCATCCCGATCGTCCTCGCCGGCGTGATCCCCTGGGTCGCCGTCATCATCGCCAACGCGGGCAGCCGTGCCGAGAGCGACATCGTGACGCCTGCCGGTGCGATCCAGCTCTACGACGCCGTGGACCCGCGACTCCGCGAACAGCAGGAGGACGCCCGGGCCGAGGCGTACCGCGCCGAGCAGGACCGGCTGCGTGAGCAGGCGCAGGACGCGCAGGCCGAGTGGCAGCGCAACGGCGACCGCTCGCGTGTCTGGGGACGTCGCTGATGGGGGCCACGTTCGACCTCTTCACCGAACCCGGCTCGACCCCCGTGTGCTCGCGTGCCGGCTGCGTGTCGACCGCCTCGTGGCGCGTCAACTGGCGCAACCCGCGGATCCACGCGACCGACCGGGTGAAGATCTGGGCCGCGTGCGACGAGCACCGTGACTTCCTCGCCGACTACCTCCGGTCCCGGTCGTTCCCCGTCCGGGTCACGGGCATGCACGAGGACGTGGACCGCCTCGACGACGAACGCGACCCGGCCGACGCCCCGAAGAACGACGTCGGTGCACGCGCAGCCGGTGACCGTCGGTGAGCCAGCAGTTCGACCCGAGCTCCCGGTACGGCCGACGGCACGCGCAGAAGCTCGAGCGCGCTGCAGCCGCTTCCGCCGCCGGTGGCACCACCCGGACCGCCGAACGTGATCCGGACGAGCCCTTCGTCGGCTGGCGCTTCGTCCGCAGCCGGCGGTGGCTCGGCTACTTCGCCATCGCGGTGGCGTTCGCGATCGTGTGCGCACTGTTCGGCATGTGGCAGTGGGACCGCCGGAACGAGGCCGTCCGCCAGAACGAGCAGGTGGCGCAGAACTACGAGCACACCCCGGTCCCCCTCGACGAGGCGCTCCCGACGGCGTCGAGCTGGAACGACGGCAAGACCTGGCTCCGCGTGAGCGTCACCGGCCGCTACGACACCGACGACCAGCTGCTCGTCCGGAACCGCGTGCACAACGGCCAGCCCGGCTTCGAGGTCCTCACGCCGCTCGTCACGGCCGACGGTCGTGCGTTCGTCGTCGACCGCGGCTGGGTCCCCACCGGCAACGCACAGGACGCCCCCGACCACGTGCCCGCTCCCCCGTCCGGCGAGGTCACGGCGATCGTGCGCCTGCAGCCGAGCGAACCGCGCATCCCCGGCCGCACCGACCCGGCCCACACCGACCAGGTGCAGTCCGTGACGCTGTCCGACGTCGGCAAGAAGGTCGACACGCCCATCTACACCGGGGCGTACGGGCAGCTCGCGTCCGAGTCCCCCGCCCCGACCGAGGCTCGCCCGCTCGGCTGGGAGCGCCCGACGGCCGACACGGGGCTGCACCTCAGCTACTTCATCCAGTGGTTCATGTTCGCGGTCGGCGGGTTCGGGTTCCTCGCCTACCTGATGGTGCAGGAGTTCCGGAACCTGAACCAGGACGACCCCGAGGAGCGCGAGCGCGCCCTCGAGCGCCAGCGCCGCAAGGACGCGAAGCCGAAGACGGACGCACAGATCGAGGACGAGCTGCTGAACGCGGGTCGCTGACGCCAGCACAGGGCTGACGCCACCCAGGACGGACAGGAGGCGCGGTGCCAGCTGGCACCGCGCCTCCTGTCCGTCGGCGGGTCGCGCCCGTCGGCGGTGCGGGTCACGCGAGCTCGATGAGCTCCGCGTAGTCCTTGTTCCAGTGGTCCTCGGTGCCGTCCGGCAGGAGCAGCACCCGCTCGGGGTTGAGCGCCTCGACCGCACCGGCGTCGTGCGACACCAGCACCACGGCACCCTCGTAGCCGGCCAGCGCGCCGAGGATCTCCTCGCGCGAGGCCGGGTCGAGGTTGTTCGTCGGCTCGTCGAGCAGCAGCACGTTCGCGCCCGACACGACGATCATCGCGAGCGAGAGCCGCGTCTTCTCACCGCCGGAGAGGACACCGGCCTTCTTGTAGCCGTCGTCGCCGGTGAACAGGAACGAGCCGAGGACCCGTCGCGCCTCGGTCTCGTTGAGGTCGTTCGACGCGGACACCATGTTCTCGATCACGGTGCGGTTCACGTCGATGTTCTCGTGCTCCTGCGCGTAGTACCCGATCCGCAGGCCGTGCCCGGGCAGGATCTCCCCCGTGTCCGGCTGGTCGGCGCCCGCGAGGATGCGCAGCAACGTCGTCTTGCCGGCACCGTTGAACCCGAGGATCACGACGCGCGAGCCCCGGTCGATGGCGAGGTCCACGCCGGCGAAGATCTCGAGCGACCCGTAGGACTTCGACAGCCCCTCGGCCATCAGCGGGGTGCGGCCGCAGGGCGTCGGGGTCGGGAAGCGGAGCTTCGCGACGCGGTCGACTGCGCGCTCGTCCTCGAGCCCGGCGAGGAGCTTCTCGGCACGCGCGACCATCTGGTGCGCCGCTGCGGCCTTCGTGGCCTTCGCACCGAATCGGGCGGCCTGGTCCTTGAGCGTGGCGGCCTTCTTCTCGGCGTTCGCGCGCTCCTTGCGGCGGCGCTCCTCGTCGGCGGCACGCTGCCGCTGGTAGAGCTTCCACCCCATGTTGTAGACGTCGATCGACTGGCGGTTGGCGTCGAGGTAGAAGACCCGGTTGACGACCTCGTCCACGAGCTCGACGTCGTGCGAGATGACGATCACACCGCCCGGGTACGTCTTGAGGTGCTCGCGCAGCCAGATGATCGAGTCGGCGTCGAGGTGGTTCGTCGGCTCGTCGAGGATCATCGTCTCGGCGTCCGAGAACAGGATCCGGGCGAGCTCGATGCGACGGCGCTGACCACCCGACAGCGTCTTGAGCTGCTGGTCGAGGATGCGGTCCGGCAGCTTGAGGTTCGACGCGATCGACGCCGCCTCGGCCTCGGCCGCGTAGCCGCCGAGCGCGTTGAACTGGTCGTCGAGCCGGCTGTACCGCCGCATGGCCTTCTCGGCGACGGCGGTGTCCGTGCTGGCCATGTCCAGCGTGGCCTGGCGGATGCCCTCGACGAGCTCGCCGAGCCCACGGGCGTCGAGGATGCGCTTGCGGGCGGTGTCCTCCGGGTTGCCGGAGCGGGGGTCCTGCGGCAGGTACCCGATCTCGCCGGAGCGGTCGATCTTGCCCCCGGTCGGCTGGGTCTCACCCGCCAGGGCCTTGGTCATCGTGGTCTTCCCCGCGCCGTTCCGGCCGACGAGGCCGATCTTGTCGCCCTTCTCGACGCGGAAGGACACGTTCTCCATCAGGAGGCGGGCCCCGACGCGGATCTCGAGGTCGTGCACGGCAAGCACAGCAGACGTCCAATCAGTTGGTGGATGTGCACAACGGTGTGTGCGGGAGGTGCACCGCTACGCTGACGGGACCGATGGTCCCGAACGGGACCAGCAGTCCATTCTAGGAGAATCCATGACGAACGCCACCGGGTTCGCTCGCCGCGCAGTCCTCGCCGACCGTCTGCGCACCCACGGCCTGGCCACGAACGCCGCCCTGGTCGCCGGCGGAGCACTCTTCACCGCCGCCATGGCGCAGGTCGAGGTGCCGATGTGGCCGGTGCCGATCACGGGCCAGACCCTGGCGGTCGTGCTCGTCGGTGCCACCCTCGGTGCCCGCCGCGGCATGCTGTCGCTCCTCGTCTACGCGGTCGCGGGACTCGCCGGTGCGCCGTTCTTCGCCGACTTCACGGGTGGCCTCGGCGCCCTCGCCGTGCCGAGCTTCGGCTACGTCATCGGCTTCATCCCCGCCGCCGGCGTCATCGGCTGGCTCGCCCGTCGCGACTGGGACCGCCACGTGGGCCGCGCCGCGGTGGCGATGCTCGTCGCCAGCGCGATCCCGTTCGTCACCGGTCTCCCCTACCTGGCCGTCGTGCTCGGACAGCTCGGCGCGCCGAACGACCTGCAGTCGGTCCTCGCGGCCGGGCTGTACCCGTTCATCGTGGGTGGCATCGCGAAGGCCCTCATCGCCGCGGGCATCGTGCCGCTGGCGTGGAAGGTCCTCGGCCGCCGCTGAGTCCCGTCGCAGAAGGGCCCCGCACCGTCCGGTGCGGGGCCCTTCTGCGTGCGCGGGGGCGCGCGCGGGCGCGCGTGGGCGATCGCCGAGGTCGCACGACACGCCGTGCGCGGTCCGCCGAGGTCGCACGACACGCCGCTGGCGCGCGTCGCGGGCGACAGGTTGCGCGACCTCGGCGTCGCGCACCGCGCCTCCCGTCCGTCAGGGGGTCGCGACTAGATCGAGAACCCGAGCGCGCGCATCATCTCGCGCCCGTCGTCGGTGATCCGCTCCGGGCCCCACGGCGGCATCCAGACCCAGTTGATCCGGAACGCGTCGACGATGCCGTCCAGCGCGTTCGCCGTGTCGCCCTCGATGACGTCGGTCAGGGGGCAGCCCGCGCTCGTCAGGGTCATGCTGATCACGAGCGCGGTCGCCTCGTCGTCCCAAGCGAGGTCGTAGATGAGCCCGAGGTCGACGATGTTCACGCCGAGTTCCGGGTCCTGGACCTCCTTGAGGCCCTCGACGACCTCGTCGAACTTCTCCGGTGCGAGTGCGGTGATCATCAGTTCCCCGCCGCAGCGGCTGCGGCCTGCACGTAGCGGTCGTAGCCCTCGTTCTCGAGGCGCTCCGCGAGCTCGGGGCCACCCTGCTCGGCGACCTTGCCCGCGACGAACACGTGCACGAAGTCCGGCTTGATGTAGCGGAGGATGCGCGTGTAGTGGGTGATGAGCAGCACGCCGAGACCGGTCGCGGCCTTGGCACGGTTGACGCCCTCGGACACGATCTTCAGCGCGTCGACGTCGAGGCCGGAGTCGGTCTCGTCGAGCACGGCGAACTTCGGCTTGAGGAGCTCGAGCTGCATGATCTCGTGGCGCTTCTTCTCGCCGCCGGAGAAGCCCTCGTTGACGTTGCGCTCGGCGAAGGCCGAGTCCATCTTGAGGTCGGCCATCGACTGGCGGAGGTCCTTCACCCAGCTGCGGAGCGCCGGGGCCTCGCCGTCGATCGCGGTCTTGGCGGTGCGGAGGAAGTTCGACACCGTCACGCCGGGGATCTCCACCGGGTACTGCATGGCGAGGAACATGCCGGCACGGGCACGCTCGTCGACGCTCATCGCGAGGACGTCCTCGCCGTCGAGCGTGATCGAGCCACCGACGACGTTGTACCGGGGGTGGCCGGCGATCGTGTAGGCGAGGGTGGACTTGCCCGAGCCGTTCGGCCCCATGATCGCGTGGATCTCGCCCTCGTTGATGGTGAGGTCGACGCCCTTGAGGATCTCCTTGACACCCTGGTCGGTGTCGATCGAGACCTGCAGGTCGCGGATTTCGAGAGTGGACATTGCGTTCCTTCGGTTGCAGCTGGTGTGCGGCGTCAGCCGCGGGAAGTGAGTGGAGGCCGGTGACGGCCGGGTCGGAGCGGTCTCAGTCGACCGGGACGGGGTCGTGCACGTCGACGTAGACCTCGCCGTCGCGGACCTCGACCCGGAAGACCGGGACGGGTTCGTACGCCGGGAAGTTCTGCGGCTTGCCGGTGGCCAGCGAGAAGCGGGACCCGTGGGCCCAGCACTCGAGCGTGTCGCCCTCGACGAACCCCTCTGCCAGGGAGATGTCCCCGTGGGTGCAGGTGTCGCCGATCGCGTGCACGGTGCCGGCGGAGTCCTTGACGATGGCGACCGCGGTGCCGTCGACCACGGCGCGCATCGGGCTGTCCACCTGGATGTCCGCCTCGGCACAGACCTTCGTCGACATCAGGCGGAGGCCTCCGGTGCGGCCTCGGCGATGACCGAGCGCCCCTCGGCGAGCTCCTGCTCGACCGCGGCGATGAGGCGTTCCTCGAGCTCGGGCGCACCGATCTTCTGGATGACCTCGACGAGGAAGCCGAGCACGACGAGACGACGTGCCTCTTCCTCGGGGATGCCGCGGGACTGCAGGTAGAACAGCTGCTCGTCGTCGAAGCGGCCGGTCGCACTCGCGTGTCCGGCGCCCTCGATGTTGCCCGTCTCGATCTCGAGGTTCGGGATGCTGTCCGCGCGCGTGCCGTCGGTGAGGACGAGGTTGCGGTTCTGCTCGTACGAGTCCGTGCCGTCGCCGGCGCGCCCGATGAGCACGTCGCCGATCCAGACCGTGTGCGCACCCTGGCCCTGCAGCGCGCCCTTGTAGTTGACCCGACCGCGCGTGTTGGGCGCGTCGTGGTTCACGTAGACCTGCTGCTCGATGTACTGACCGGCGTCGGCGAAGTACACGCCGTACATCTCGGTGTCGGCACCCTGCGCACCGAGGTGCGTCGAGGGGTTGACCCGGATGACGTCGCCGCCGAGCGAGACCACGACGTGCTTGAGGAAGGCGTCGCGGCCGACCTCGGCGAAGTGGGTCGACACGTGCACCGCGTCGTCGTCCCAGTCCTGCAGGCTGACGACGGTCAGGCGGGCGCCGTCGCGGACGACGATCTCGACGTTCTCGCTGAGGAGCGCCGAACCACGGTTGTCGAGCACGACGATGCCCTGCGCGTGCGCCTCGGCCGTGATGACCGTGTGCGCGGCGCGGGGCTGCGTGCCGAAGTCGGAGCGCGTGATCGTGATGAACTCGTGCGCCTCGGTGGCCTTCACCGTGACGGCCAGGACCGCGTCGCGAGCGGTCCAGGCGGCCGCGGCGGCGCGGTCCTCGGGCAGGCCGGCGGTGCCGACGCGGGGGTCGTCGCTGCGCCCCCACTCGACGTCGGCGCCGTCGGACTGGCGGGCGAGGAACGGGTACGCGGATCCGTCGAGGCCACCGTCGAGCAGGGGCTGGAGCTTCGCGAGGGGCGCGAACTTCCAGTTCACCTCTCGCCCGGTGACGGTCGGGAACGCGTCGACGTCACCGGACTGGAACCGCTCGGAGCGGGTCTGCACCGGGATCGTCTTGTCGGGCGCGTCCCAGCCGCCGTCGGAGTGTGCTCCGGCGCCGTGCTGCGTGGTCGCCGCGGGCTCGATCGGCTGGTCGATGTGGGGAGGGGTGGTGCTGGACATCTAGCCGACGGATCCTTCCATGCTCATCTCGATGAGCTTGTTGAGTTCGAGTGCGTACTCCATCGGGAGCTCGCGGGCGATCGGCTCGATGAAGCCGCGGACGATCATCGCCATCGCCTCGTCCTCGGGCATGCCGCGCGACATGAGGTAGAACAGCTGCTCCTCGCTCACGCGGGAGACCGTGGCCTCGTGCCCGAGCTGGACGTCGTCGACGCGGATGTCGATCGCCGGGTACGTGTCCGACCGGCTGATGGTGTCCACCAGCAGCGCGTCGCACCGCACGGTGTTCGCCGCGTGGTGGGCTGCCGGGTCGACCCGGACCTCACCGCGGTACCCGGCACGACCGCCGCCACGGGCGATCGACTTCGAGACGATCGACGACGTCGTGTACGGCGCCATGTGGATCATCTTCGCGCCGGCGTCCTGGTGCTGGCCGGGGCCGGCGAAGGCGACGGAGAGCGTCTCGCCCTTGGCGTGCTCACCCGCAAGGTAGATCGAGGGGTACTTCATCGTCACCTTGGAGCCGATGTTGCCGTCGATCCACTCCATCGTGGCGCCCTCGTGCGCGATCGCACGCTTGGTGACGAGGTTGTAGACGTTGTTCGACCAGTTCTGGATCGTCGTGTAGCGCACGCGGGCGTTCTTCTTCACGATGATCTCGACGACGGCCGAGTGCAGGGAGTCCGACTTGTAGATCGGGGCGGTGCAGCCCTCGATGTAGTGGACGTAGGAGTCCTCGTCCGCGATGATCAGCGTCCGCTCGAACTGGCCCATGTTCTCGGTGTTGATCCGGAAGTAGGCCTGCAGCGGGATCTCGACGTGGACGCCCTTCGGGACGTAGACGAACGAGCCGCCGGACCACACGGCCGTGTTCAGCGCGGCGAACTTGTTGTCGCCGGCCGGGATCACGGTGCCGAAGTACTCCTCGAAGATCTCGGGGTGCTCGCGGAGCGCCGTGTCGGTGTCCATGAAGATGACACCCTGCTGTTCCAGGTCCTCACGGATCTGGTGGTACACGACCTCGGACTCGTACTGCGCGGCGACACCGGCGACGAGGCGCTGGCGCTCGGCCTCGGGGATGCCGAGCTTCTCGTAGGTCGCGCGGATGTCCTCGGGGAGGTCCTCCCACGACTGCGCCTGCTTCTCGGTGGAGCGCACGAAGTACTTGATGTTGTCGAAGTCGATGCCCGTCAGGTCGGCACCCCACGTCGGCATCGGCTTGCGGCCGAAGAGCTGCAGGCCCTTGAGCCGGTTCTTGAGCATCCACTCGGGCTCGGACTTGAGGTTCGAGATGTCGGTCACGACCTCTTCCGAGATGCCGCGGCGAGCAGAGGCGCCGGCCGAGTCGGAGTCGGACCAGCCGAACTCGTATTGGCCGAGCCCTTCGAGCTCGGGACGGTCGATGAGCACGTCGGACATGGTCTCCTCGTTTCCTTCTCGCGGCAGCGTCTTCGGGTGTCAACCCGTGGCGTCTGGACGCCATTCCACCGCAGACCCCCGACACGCTCGTCGCGTGCGCGGTGGACACGGTGTTGCTCCCTCGCAACGTCGATGGTTCCACACAGCCCTGAGTGTCGACGTCCTGGGTGTGAACGGCGATCTCGGACCATTCGGAGCCGGCGCCTGCCTAGACTTGACTGCTGCTGAACCCTCGAATCCTACAGGTTCGCTGCACGGAACAACAGGAAGGCACCACGCTCGTGACTCGCGTCGCATCCCCCGTCGACCAGGACGTCCGCCCTGCGCGGTGGTGGTCGCTCCCCCGTGTCGTCGACCAGCGTGTCGTCGTCCTCGCCTGGGCGTCCTTCGTCGTCGAGGTGATCCTGATCGGCACGGGCGGCCTCGTCCGCCTCACCGCATCGGGTCTCGGGTGCCCGACCTGGCCGAAGTGCACGGCGGACTCCCTCGTCTCGACGCCCGAGATGGGCATCCACGGCGTCATCGAGTTCGGCAACCGACTGCTCACCTTCGTGCTCGTCGTCGTCGCGATCGCCATGTTCCTGCTCGTCGTCCGGATGCGCCGCACGCGCCCCGAACTGTTCTGGCTCGCGTTCGCCCAAGGCGCAGCGATCCCGGTGCAGGCCGTGATCGGCGGCATGAGCGTCTGGACCAACCTCAACCCGTTCGTCGTGGGGCTGCACTTCGTCGTCTCCGCGGCACTCACGGCGGTCACGGCCGCACTCGTCTACCGCGCGATGCGTGGTCCGCGCACCGCCGAGCGGCTCGTCCCCGGCTGGTACACGGGCGTCGTGCGCGGCACCGTCGCCGCGGTCGTCGTCACGGTGCTCGTCGGCATCCTCACCACGGGCAGCGGCCCGCACGCCGGCGCCGACGAGGCGGTCGACGGCGGACGACTGCACCGCACCGGCTTCGACCCCGCCGTGATGGAGCACCTCCACGCGATCCCCGCATACGTCCTGTTCGCCCTGACCCTCGTCCTCGTGGTCGGCGCGGTCCGCCTGCGCCTGTCGAGCAAGTGGGCGCTGCTGCTCCTGGTGGTCGAGTTCGTCCAGATCGCCGTCGGGCTCACCCAGGCGCGCACGGGGCTGCCCGTCGGTCTGGTGGGGACGCACATGGTCCTCGCGGGCCTGCTCGTCGGTGCCACCACGGTCGTGACGCTCTCCACGCGCGGCACCGCCGGTCGCCAGGCCGTCCGTGAGCCGATCGCGGGCTGACGCGCGGCGCACCGCTCGCGGTCGCCGACACCCCACGAGTCGATCGACTCGTGGGGTGTCGTTCGTCGTGCGGAACGCGACCAGCTGACGGACTGGAGGCGCGGTTCGGGCCCGTCACGCGCCTCCAGGCCGATGGGTGGTCGCGCCCAGCGCCTCCTGCGGACCCGGAACGACCCCACCGACGTCGTACGACGACGGCCTCGTCGCACGCCAGCGCGGCCAACAACCCGCGCCCGCAACGAACGACATCGTCGCTGTCGTACGACAGCGACGATGTCGCACCGGGTCCGCAGCCGAGACGGCCGCGATCGCCCAGCGCTAGAAGGTGAAGACCTGCGGCAGCAGCGGGTCGATGCCCACGGCGATGAACAGCAGCGTCAGGTACGTGATCGAGCTGTGGAAGACGCGCATCGGCTGCACGTGCTCCACGTGCTGGATCGCCCGCGAGTACAGCCGGTGCGACTCGACGACGAACCAGATGCCACCGGCCAGCGCGACCACCGTGTAGAGCGGCCCCATGTGTGCGACCGGGATGAGCAGCAGCGAGCAGACGAGCGTCGCCCACGCGTACAGGACGACCTGGAGACCGACCACCGTGCGACCGCGGACGACCGCGAGCATCGGCACGTCTGCGGCGTCGTAGTCGTCGCGGTACTTCATCGACAGCGGCCAGTAGTGCGGCGGCGTCCAGAGGAAGATCACCATGAAGAGGATGACCGGCGCCCAGGTCAACGACCCGGTGACGCCCGCCCAGCCGATCAGCACGGGCATGCAGCCGGCCGAACCGCCCCAGACGATGTTCTGCGGGGTGCGGCGCTTGAGCCACAGCGTGTAGACGAAGACGTAGATGAGGATCGCGATGACGCTCAGGGCGGCCGCGAGCCAGTTCACCAGGAACCCGAGGACCGCGGTCGACGCGACGCCGAGCACCCACGAGAAGACGAGTGCCTCACGGTCGGAGAGCTCTCCGGTGACGAGCGGCCGGGTGCTCGTGCGCTTCATGAGCCGGTCGATGTCGCGGTCGATGTAGCAGTTGAAGGCCGAAGCGGACCCGGCCGACATGGCGCCACCGAGCATCGTCCAGAAGACGAGCCACAGGTCCGGCACCCCGCGCTCGGCGAGGAACATCGTCGGCGCCGTCGTGACGAGCAGCAGCTCCATGACCCGCGGCTTCGTCAGTGAGACGTAGGCGCGCACCTTGCGCGACAGCGTCGAGCGGGGTCGATCGGTGTCGGGCCGGGTCACGGTGGCAGTCGGCAAGGGAACCTCAGTCTGTTCGCGTCAGCTCACACGCTCGGTGGACGGCTCCGTCGTCGTCGGGGCGTGCGTCGACCCGGAATGCGCACGGGTCCCCGACAGTTTACGTGATGGAGGCGCCGCGATGATGCCCCGCCCCGCCATCCGGACCGAAGTCACCCACCGACACGCCCGGCCGACGGCGGGTCCCCGCGACGACGAGTGGACAACCGGCGTCACCTGAACCCCTTCTGAGTGCATGGTCACTATGCTGGAGTCGCCCTCCCGCAGTGCGTGCCCCGATGACGTCGGCCGCGAAGAGCCGGTCGGCCGCCGCGAGACGGCGACCCGACGAAGGCCCCGGGACGGCGATCATGTCCGTGCGATGGCACGAGCCCTCGCACATGTCGCATCAAGAAGGGTCAACATCCAAGTGGCTGAATTCACCTGGGACGCCATCGACAGGAAGGCCGTCGACACGGCCCGCGTACTCGCCGCCGACTCGGTCGAGGCCGCCGGCAACGGTCACCCCGGCACCGCGATGAGCCTCGCGCCGGTCGCCCACCTGCTCTTCCAGAAGGTGATGCGTCGCGACCCCAGCGACTCCACCTGGATCGGCCGCGACCGCTTCATCCTCTCCGCCGGTCACGCCTCGATCCTCCAGTACGTGCAGTTCTACCTGCACGGCTACGGCCTCGAGCTCGAGGACCTCCAGCACCTCCGCAAGTGGGGCTCGAAGACCCCGGGTCACCCGGAGTACGGCCACACCGACGGCGTCGAGATCACCACCGGCCCGCTCGGCCAGGGCCTCGCCTCGGCCGTGGGCTTCGGCTACGCGCAGCGCTTCGAGCGCGGCCTCTTCGACCCGGAGACCGCCGACGGCGAGTCGCCGTTCGACCACTTCACCTACGTGATCGCCGGTGACGGCGACATGCAGGAAGGCGTCACGAACGAGGCCGCGAGCCTCGCCGGCCGCCAGCAGCTCGGTCGTCTGGTCGTCTTCTACGACTCGAACCAGATCTCGATCGAGGACGACACCGACATCTCCTTCTCGGAGAGCGTCCCGGACCGCTACGAGGCGCTCGGCTGGCACGTCCAGACCGTCGACTGGAAGAAGACGGGCGAGTACTCGGAAGACGTCGAGTCCCTCTTCGCCGCGGTCGAGGCCGCCAAGGCCGTCACCGACAAGCCGTCGCTCATCGTCCTCAAGACGATCATCGGCTGGCCGTCGCCGACCAAGCAGAACTCCGGCAAGATCCACGGCTCCGCCCTCGGTGGCGAGGAGCTCAAGGGCCTCAAGGAGGTCCTCGGCTTCGACCCCGAGCAGACCTTCCACGTCGACCCCGAGGTGCTCGAGTACACCCGCGGTGCCGTCGCCAAGGGCCAGGCGCAGCACGCCGAGTGGCAGAAGACCTTCGACGCGTGGGCCGCGGCCAACCCCGAGAAGAAGACGCTCCTCGACCGCATCAACGCCGGTGAGCTCCCCGAGGGCCTCGAAGAAGCCCTCCCGGTCTTCCCGACCGAGAAGGCCGTCTCGACCCGTGCCGCCTCCGGCAAGGTCATCAACGCCATCGCGCCGCTCATGCCCGAGTTCTGGGGCGGCTCGGCCGACCTCGCCGAGTCGAACCTGACCACGATCGAGGGCGCCAAGTCCTTCGGTCCGGTCGAGGCCTCGACCAAGGCGTGGAGCACCGACCCGTACGGCCGCGTGCTGCACTTCGGCATCCGCGAGCACGCGATGGGCTCGATCCTGTCCGGCATCGTCCTGCACGGGAACACCCGCCCCTTCGGCGGCACGTTCCTCATCTTCAGCGACTACATGCGTCCGGCGGTCCGTCTCGCCGCGCTCATGCAGGCGCCGGCGATCTACGTCTGGACGCACGACTCCGTCGCCCTCGGTGAGGACGGCCCGACGCACCAGCCGATCGAGCAGCTCAGCGCCCTCCGCGCGATCCCGGGTCTGGACGTCGTCCGCCCTGCCGACGCCAACGAGGTCGCCTACGCCTGGCTCGAGATGCTCAAGCACAAGGACCGCCCGGCCGGCATCGCGCTGAGCCGTCAGAACCTCCCCGTCTTCGAGCGTGGCGAGGGCGACGCCTCCGGTGAGGTCTTCGCCTCGGCGAAGAACGTCGCCAAGGGCGCGTACATCCTGGCCGAGGCGCCGAACGGCACCCCCGACGTGATCCTCATCGCGACCGGTTCCGAGGTCCAGATCGCCGTCGAGGCACGCGAGCAGCTCAAGGGCGAGGGCATCAACGCCCGCGTCGTGAGCGCCCCGTCGCTCGAGTGGTTCCGCGCCCAGTCCGAGAACTACCAGGACCAGGTGCTGCCGAAGAACGTCACCGCGCGCGTCTCGGTCGAGGCCGGGATCGCCATGAGCTGGCGCGACATCATCGGCGACAAGGGCCGCAGCGTCTCGATCGAGCACTTCGGTGCCTCGGCCGACTACCAGACGCTGTTCAAGGAGTTCGGCTTCACGACGGAGCACGTCGTGGCCGCCGCGAAGGAATCCCTCGCGGCTTCCTGACCCCCCGAGGGCCGGGTCCGGTTCGCCGGATCCGGCCCTTCTTCCGGGAGGCGCGGCTCGGCCCCGCCACGCGCCTCCCGGTCCCCCAGACCCCGGCCACCAGGCCGATGAAGGAAAGAAGAGAAACACATGGCTGAGAACACCCCCACCGCCGCGCTCTCCGCGGTCGGCGTGAGCATCTGGCTCGACGACCTGTCCCGCGAGCTCCTCGAGACCGGCAAGCTCGAGTCCCTCATCGCCGAGAAGAACGTCGTCGGCGTCACGACGAACCCGACGATCTTCGCCTCGGCCCTCGCCAAGGGCGAGCGCTACGACGCTCAGGTCAAGGAGCTGGCCGCCGCCGGCACCGAGGTCACCGACGCGATCTTCGAGATCACCACGCAGGACGTCGCCAACGCGTCCGACGTCTTCAAGCCGATCTACGACTCGACCAAGGGCTTCGACGGCCGCGTGTCGATCGAGGTCGAGCCGGGCCTCGCGCACGAGACCCAGAAGACCATCGAGCAGGCCAAGTTCCTGTTCGACAAGGTCGGCAAGGAGAACGTCCTCATCAAGATCCCGGCAACGGTCGAGGGTCTCGAGGCCATCACCGAGGTCATCGCCGCCGGTATCTCGGTCAACGTCACCCTGATCTTCTCGCTCGAGCGCTACCGCGCCGTCATCGACGCCTACCTCGGTGGCCTCGAGAAGGCCAAGGCCGCCGGCCACGACCTCTCGAAGATCCACTCGGTCGCGTCCTTCTTCGTGTCGCGCGTCGACTCGGAGATCGACAAGCGTCTCGACGCCGTCGGCACGGACGAGGCGAAGGCCCTCAAGTCGAAGGCCGGCATCGCCAACGCGCAGCTCGCCTACCAGGTCTGGACCGAGGCGTTCGCCTCCGAGCGCGCCCTCGGCCTGCTCGAGGCCGGTGCGAACACGCAGCGTCCGCTCTGGGCCTCGACCGGTGTCAAGGACCCGTCGCTCCCCGACACGCTCTACGTGACCGAGCTGGCCGCGCCGAGCACCGTCAACACCATGCCGGGCAAGACCCTCGACGCCACGTTCGACCACGGCGAGATCCACGGCGACGCGATCGCCGGCTCGTTCGACGCCGCGCAGCAGGTCCTCGACCAGCTCGCCGCCCAGGGCATCGACTACGACGACGTCGTGGCGCTGCTCGAGAAGGAGGGCGTCGACAAGTTCAACGTCTCGTGGGGCGAGCTCGTCGACACCGTCAAGAACGCACTCGAGGGCGCCAAGTAGTGACGGTCTCCATCGCCGCCAGCGGTGACGCGGCGCGGGCCATCGAACTGGTGGTCCCGCGCCTCGTCACCGATCTGGTGGCGTCGGGCATCACTGCCCAGGACCCCGAGCTCTGGGGTCCCGACGCCGAGGCCGAGGCGTCGAAGCGTCTCGGCTGGGTGGAGGCCGTCTCGGTCTCCCGCCCGCTCGTCGCCGAGATCGTCGCGCTGCGCGAGTCGCTCCTCGCCGAAGGGGTCGACCACGTCGTCCTCGCCGGCATGGGCGGCTCGTCGCTCGCGCCCGAGGTCATCACCCGGACCGCCGGCGTGCCGCTGACGGTCCTCGACTCCACCGACCCGGCGCAGGTCCGCGCCGCCGTGGAGCACCAGCTGGACCGCACCGTGCTCGTCGTGTCCTCGAAGTCGGGTTCGACCCTCGAGACCGATTCGCAGCGCCGTGTCTACGAGCAGGCCTTCCGCGACGCCGGCATCGACCCGGCGAAGCGCATCGTCGTCGTCACCGACCCGGGCTCCCCGCTCGAGGCCGTCGCGACGGACGCCGGGTACCGCGTCTTCACCGCCGACCCGAACGTCGGCGGCCGCTACTCCGCACTGACCGCGTTCGGCCTCGTGCCGTCCGGCCTCGCCGGTGCCGACATCGCGGAGCTCCTCGACGAGGCCGACGCCATCTCGGCGCTGCTCTCGGTCGACATCGACGAGAACCCCGGCCTCGTGCTCGGCGCCGTCCTCGGGGGCACTGCGCCCCTCCGCTCCACGATCGGCATCGTCGCGGACGGCACCCACATCGTCGGGTTCGGCGACTGGGCGGAACAGCTGATCGCGGAGTCCACCGGCAAGGACGGCCGCGGCTTGCTGCCGGTCGTGCTCGACGTCGACTCCCCCGAGGTGACCGCTGGACTGCCCGACCTGCAGGTGATCCGACTCGTCGGCTCCCGCGAGGACGAGCGCCACGTCGCCGAGGGCGAGGTCGAGATCACCGGCACGCTCGGCGGCCAGCTCCTCGTGTGGGAGTACGCCGTGGCCGTCGCCGGTCGCCTGCTCGGCATCGACCCGTTCGACCAGCCCGACGTCGAGGCCGCCAAGTCCGCGGCCCGCGCCCTCCTGGACGACCGCCCGGCACCGACCGATCCGGCCTTCACCGAGGACGGCACCGCCGTCCACGCGACCGAGGGCCTGGCGGTCGGGACGACGATCGCGGAAGCCGTGTCGCGCCTCCTGGACCACGTCGGCCCCACCGGCTACCTGGCCGTGCAGGCGTACGTGGACCGCACCGCGAACCCGGACCTCGAGTCGCTGCGCGACGCCTTGGCGGCGCGCACCGGCCGACCCGTCACGTTCGGCTGGGGACCGCGCTTCCTGCACTCGACCGGCCAGTACCACAAGGGCGGCCCGGCGAACGGCGTGTTCCTCCAGATCGTGGCCGACGAGCCCGACGACCTGGCCATCCCCGGTCGTCCGTTCACGTTCGGCCAGCTCATCCAGGCCCAGGCCTCCGGCGACGCGAGTGTCCTCGCGCAGCACGGCCGCCCGGTCCTGACCCTCACGACGACGGACGTCGCAGCTGCCACCGCAGCACTGACGGCCGCCGTCACCCTCTGACTCTCGAAGGA
This sequence comes from Curtobacterium sp. 320, assembly GCF_031455235.1. NCBI lineage: Bacteria > Bacillati > Actinomycetota > Actinomycetes > Micrococcales > Microbacteriaceae > Curtobacterium > Curtobacterium sp. 320. The sequence continues at coordinate 93,213 of NZ_JAVDSI010000004.1, forward strand.
GTTCACCGACTCATGTCACCGGTGGCAATCACCCCGGAGCACAACCCGCTCCGGCTGCCGACGGATCGTCGACTGAACCGGATCGCGGGACCCAGCACCCTCATCATCTTCGGCGTGACGGGCGACCTGTCCCGCAAGAAGCTGATGCCCGCGGTCTACGACCTGGCGAACCGAGGGCTCCTGCCCCCGGGGTTCGCCCTCGTCGGGTTCGCTCGACGTGACTGGGAGGACCAAGACTTCTCCCAGCTCGTCCACGACGCGGTCCAGGAGCACTCGCGCACCCCGTTCGACGAGGACGTCTGGCGTCAGCTCGAACAGGGCATCCGGTTCGTCCAGGGATCGTTCGACGACCCCGAGGCGTTCCGCGAGCTCAAGCGGACCGTCGACACGCTGGACGCGGAGCGCGGGACGCTCGGCAACCACGCGTTCTACCTGTCCATCCCGCCGAAGATGTTCCCCGTGGTCACCGAGCAGCTCAAGCTGTCCGGGCTGACCGAGAAGCGCGAGGACTCGTGGAGCCGCGTGGTCGTCGAGAAGCCCTTCGGCTCCGACCTCCGCACGGCGCGCGAGCTGAACGCGATCGTCGAGAGCGTCTTCGCTCCGGACGACGTGTTCCGCATCGACCACTACCTCGGCAAGGAGACCGTCCAGAACCTCCTGACGCTGCGGTTCGCGAACCAGATGTACGAACCCATCTGGAACTCGAACTACGTCGACCACGTGCAGATCACGATGGCCGAGGACATCGGCGTCGCCGGACGTGCCGCGTACTACGACGGCATCGGTGCGGCGCGCGACGTCATCCAGAACCACCTCCTGCAGCTCCTCGCGCTCACCGCGATGGAGGAGCCGGTCTCGTTCAAGGCGGCGGACCTCCGCGCCGAGAAGGAGAAGGTCCTCTCCGCGGTGCGCCTGCCCGACGACCTGTCGACCGCCACGGCCCGCGGGCAGTACGCCGGCGGCTGGCAGGGCGGCGAGAAGGTGCTCGGCTTCCTCGAGGAAGCGGGTATGGACCCCGAGTCCGGCACCGAGACCTACGCGGCGATCAAGCTCGACATCGCGACCCGTCGCTGGCAGGGCGTCCCGTTCTACCTCCGCGCCGGCAAGCGTCTCGGTCGCCGCGTGACCGAGATCGCGATCGTGTTCAAGCGTGTCCCCGAGGACGTCTACGGCAACTCGCAGTCGCCCCTCGGCCAGAACGCGCTCGTCATCCGTGTGCAGCCGGACGAGGGCGTCACGCTCCGCTTCGGCTCGAAGGTCCCCGGCGTCGGCACGCAGGTGCGCGACGTGACGATGGACTTCGGCTACGGCCACGCGTTCACCGAGGCCTCGCCCGAGGCGTACGAGCGACTCATCCTCGACGTGCTCCTCGGCGACCCGCCCCTGTTCCCCCGTCACCAAGAGGTGGAACTGTCGTGGAAGATCCTCGACCCGATCGAGGAGTTCTGGGCCACGCAGGGCCAGCCCGAGCAGTACCGTCCCGGCACGTGGGGCCCGGCATCCGCCGACGCCCTGCTCGCCCGCGACGGCCGGACCTGGAGGCGTCCATGAAGATCGACCTGCCGAACACCACGGTCTCGAAGATCCAGAAGAAGCTCGTCCACATCCGCGAAGAGGGCGGCGCCGTCGCCCTCGGTCGTGTCCTGACGCTCATCATCTCGACGGCTCTCGGGCACGAGGAAGAGGCGATCGAGGCCGCGAACGAGGCGTCCCGCGAGCACCCGATGCGCGTCATCATCGTGTCGAAGAACGACGGCGACACGAAGTCGCCCGGTCGCCTCGACGCGCAGATCCGCGTCGGCAGCGACGCGGGTGCGAGCGAGGTCATCGTCCTCCGTGCCTACGGCGAGACCGCGACCGACGAGGAGAGCCTGGTCACGGGCCTCCTGCTGCCGGACGCGCCCGTCGTGGCCTGGTGGCCGCAGACCGCCCCGGAGCAGCCCTCGGCCTCGGCCCTGGGTCGCATCGCCCAGCGACGGATCACCGACGCTGCCGCGCAGAAGGACCCGAACGGTGCGATCGAGGCCCTCGGTGCCTCGTACGTGCCGGGCGACACCGACTTCGCGTGGACCCGACTGACCCTGTGGCGGAACCAGCTCGCCGCGGCGCTCGACCAGCCGCCGTACGAGCCGATCACCGCCGTCGAGGTCTCGGGGGCGTACGACAGCCCGTCGACGATCCTGCTCGCCGCGTGGCTGCAGCTGCAGCTCGAGGTGCCGGTGGCCGTCGTCACGTCGCCGCGTGCGACCGGGTCGAGCGGCATCCACGGCGTGAAGCTCGTGCGCGAGTCCGGCACCATCGAGCTCGAGCGGTCCCTGGTGGACGTCGCGACGCTCTCGATGCCCGGGCAGCCGACGCACGACCTGTCGCTGCCGCGCCGCAACCTGCGCGACTGCCTGGCCGAGGAACTCCGTAGACTCGACCCGGACGTCCTCTTCGGAGACGTCGTCAAGCACGGGGTCCCCCAGCTGCGCGAGTCCATCGCCGGCTGAGCAAGCCCCACACGACCGGTCGGGCCGGCCGTCGTTCGTCCAGCGCGAGCGGCGGCCGGCCCGGACGGTCGGACCGACGGTGGTCGTACGACCGGTCGACCACCACGAACACGGGAGTCACGTGACCAACGAACGGCGGGTGCTGGTGCACCCGGACAAGCAGGCCCTCGGCGCTTCGGTCGCCGCACGCTTCATCACGAAGATCATCGACGTGCTCGACGAGCAGGAGCGCGCGGACATCGCCATCAGCGGTGGCTCCGTGTCGTCCCTCGTCCTCGCCGCGATCGGCCAGTCGCCGGCGCGTGAGAGCGTCGACTGGTCGAAGGTGCACGTGTGGTGGGTCGACGAGCGCTGGGTGCCCGCGGGCGATGCCGATCGCAACATCACCGGCACGCAGACGGACTTCTTCGACCACGTCGACATCCCGGAATCGAACATCCACCCGATCGCGGCGTCGGACGCTGGCATCTCGATCGAGGACGCTGCGACCCGCTACGAGCAGGAGCTGCACGCCGCCGCGCCGGACGACGCCATCGCGCCCCGGTTCGACATCACGCTCCTCGGGGTCGGACCCGACGGTCACACCGCGTCGCTCTTCCCGGAGTTCCCGCAGCTCACCGTGACCGACCGCATCGTGCTCCCGGTGGACGACTCTCCCAAGCCGCCGCCGCAGCGCCTGACCCTCACCTACCCGGCGATCAACGCGTCGCAGCGTGTCTGGGTCATCCTGTCGGGTGCCGAGAAGGCCTCGGTCCTCGGCCTCGCGCTCGCGGGTGCCTCGGTCGACGAGGTCCCCGTCGGTGGCGTGCAGGGGCGCAAGCGCACCGTGTTCTTCGTGGACCAGGACGCCGCTCGCGACGTCCCCGAGAACCTCATCGCGTCGACGTACTAGACGCGGGTCCCTGACGGACGGGAGGCGCGGTGCCGGCTGGCACCGCGCCTCCCGTCCGTCCGCGGGTGCGGCCGCCCCCGCGCCCGCCCGCGCGGCGCGCGCGGCGCGCCCGCCGGCCCGGCCGGCCGCCGAGGTCGCACAAAGTGTCGCCCGCAGCGCGCGGAAGCAGCGCTTCGTGCGACCTCGGCGGCGCCCGCACGGCATGTCGTGCGACCTCGCCGGCCCCGCACGCACGAAGGCCCCCGTACCGGATCGGTACGGGGGCCTTCGGACGTCTCGTGCGACTACTTCGCGGTGCCGCGACGCTGACGGAGCTGCTGCAACGCGTCCTCGAGGAGCTGCGCCGCCTCTTCTTCGGTGCGGCGCTCCTTCACGTACGCGAGGTGCGTCTTGTACGGCTCGGTCTTGGAGACCACGGGAGGGTTGTCCTTGTCGCGACCAGCCGGGAGCCCGGTCGACGGCGAGTCCACCGTCTCGGGGATCTCGTCATCGGGGAGGCCGGCGGCGAAGTACCGCACGACCTCGTTGCCGAGGGCGTCCCAGTACGAGATCGCCACACGCTCGGCCTGGACCCCGCGGTCCTGCTCCCCCATCGGGCCCGCGCCGACGCGCGAACCCCGGATTGCACTGCCTCCGGATGCCATGGATCAGCTCCCCGCCGTGAACTTGTTGATGAGACCGAGCACGATGATCGACACGATCCAGAGGAGACCGAGGATCACCGTGATGCGGTTGAGGTTGCGCTCGGCGACGCCGGACGCCCCGAGGTTGCTCGTCACGCCGCCGCCGAACATGTCGGAGAGGCCGCCACCGCGGCCCTTGTGCAGCAGGATGAGGAGCGTGAGCAGGAGGCTCGTTATCGCGAGCAGGACCTGCAGCACGACGGAGAGAATCGCCACGACGTACCTTTCGTGTCAGTCAGCCATCCGAGTATACCGGCCAGGTGGTCGGCCGAGGTCCCCGGGCTGGGCGTGGCACAGGCCGGCCGCACGATGGCGACCGGCCTGTGTCCGGTGGATCAGAGTCCGACGTGCTGCCGGAAGCGCGCGATCGCCGCGAACTCCTGCACGTCGAGGGAGGCGCCACCGACGAGCGCGCCGTCGATGTCGGGCTCGCGCAGGAAGCCGGCGATGTTGCCCGACTTCACCGAGCCGCCGTAGAGCACCCGCGTCGCCGCGGCTGCCTCGTCGCCCCAGGCTGCAGCGATCCCGCGACGGATCGCAGCGCATTCGTCCTGCGCCTGCTCGGCGGTCGCGGCCTGGCCGGAGCCGATCGCCCAGACCGGCTCGTACGCCACGACGATCTCCGAGGGCTGCACGGCGTCGAGGACGACCTGCAGCTGCTCGACCGGCACGACACCGGCGCCGCGCTCCTCGCGCTGCTCCCCGGTCTCGCCGACGCAGACCACCGGCACGAGACCGTGCTTGACGGCCGCGGCGGTCTTCGCGGCGACGACCTCGTCGGTCTCCGCGTGCAGCGTCCGCCGCTCGGAGTGTCCGACGATGACGTACTGCGCGTCGAGTGCGGCGAGGAACGCCCCGGACACGTCGCCCGTGTAGGCGCCCGAGTCGTACTGGGACAGGTCCTGCGCGCCGAAGCGGATCGGGAGCTTGTCGGCCGAGATGAGCGTCTGCACGCTGCGGAGGTCGGTGAAGGGCGGGAAGACCGCGACCTCGACGTCGTCGAAGTCGTGGCGTGCGTCCTTCAGCGTCCACGCGAGCTTCTGCACGGTGGCGATGGCCTGGAGGTGGTCCAGGTTCATCTTCCAGTTGCCCGCGATCAGTGGGGTGCGGTTCATGCTGCGCCTTCCGAGATACGGGAACGGAGCGGCGTCCGGGTCATCGCGACCACCCCAGTGCTTCGAGACCGGGGAGCGACTTGCCCTCGAGGAACTCGAGGCTCGCACCGCCACCGGTCGAGATGTGCCCGAACTGGTCGTCCGAGAAGCCGAGCGACCGGACGGCCGCGGCGGAGTCGCCACCGCCGACCACACCGAGGCCGTCGACCTCGGTCAGGGCCTGCGCGACGGTCTTCGTGCCGGCGGCGAAGGCCGGGAACTCGAACACGCCCATCGGGCCGTTCCAGAACACGGTCTTCGACGAGGACACCGCGGAAGCGAACCGCGCCGCCGTCTCCGGGCCGATGTCGAGGCCGATGCCGTCCGCCCCGAAGGACGACGACTCGATCGCGTCCGCGGCGACGGTCTCGTGCGAGGCGTCGGCCGCGAACCCGGACGCCACGACGACGTCCGTCGGCAGGTCGATCGTCACGCCGAGCTCCTTCGCCCGCGAGAGGTACTCGCGGACGACGTCGAGCTGGTCGGCCTCGAGCAGCGACTTCGCGACCCCGTGGCCCTGGGCCGCGAGGAACGTGAAGAGCATGCCGCCGCCGATGCAGAGCGTGTCCACCTGCGGCAGGAGGTGGTCGATGACACCGAGCTTGTCGCTGACCTTCGACCCACCGAGCACGACCGTGTACGGCCGCTCCGGCGTCGTCGTGAGGCGTTCGAGCACGCCGAGCTCGGTCTCGATGAGCGACCCCGCTGCGCTGGGCAGCGCGGACGCGAGCTCGTACACCGAGGCCTGCTTGCGGTGCACCACACCGAAGCCGTCGGACACGAAGGCGTCCCCGAGGGCGGCGATGCGGTCCGCGAAGCCACTGCGCACGGCAGCGTCCTTCGAGGTCTCCTCCGGGTTGAACCGGAGGTTCTCGAGCAGCAGGACGTCGCCGTCCCCGAGTTCCCCGGCGGCCGCGGTCGCTTCGTCACCGACGGTCTCGCCGACGAACGTGACCTCTTTGCCGAGCAGCTCGGAGAGCCGCTGGGCCACCGGCGCGAGCGAGAACTCCGGCTTGGGCTCGCCGTCGGGGCGGCCCAGGTGGGAGATCACGATGACGCGGGCGCCGGCGTTGATGAGGGTGTTCAGGGTGGTCAGCGACGCGCGCACGCGGCCGTCGTCCGTGATCACGCCGTCCTTGAGCGGGACGTTGAGGTCACAACGGACGACGACACGCTTGCCGGCGAGGTCGCCGAGGTCCTCGAGGGTGCGGAGTGCCATGGGTTAGAGGCGCTCGCCCACGTACTCGGTGAGGTCGACGAGGCGGTTCGAGTAGCCCCACTCGTTGTCGTACCACGAGGTGATCTTCACGAGGCCGCCGATGACCTTGGTCAGGCCGGAGTCGTAGATCGAGGAGTGCGGGTCCGTGGTGATGTCGGTCGACACCAGCGGGTCCTCGCTGTAGAGCAGGATGCCCTTGAGCGGACCCTCGGCTGCTTCCTTGTAGGCGGCGTTGATCTCGTCGACGGTGACCTCGGACTTGGTCTCGAGGGTGAGGTCGGTGATCGAGCCGGTCGGCACCGGGACGCGGAGCGCGAAGCCGTCGAGCTTGCCGGCGAGCTCCGGCAGGACGAGGCCGATGGCCTTCGCCGCACCCGTGGAGGTCGGGACGATGTTCAGGGCGGCGGCACGCGCACGACGCGGGTCCTTGTGCGGGCCGTCCTGGAGGTTCTGGTCGGCGGTGTAGGCGTGGACCGTGGTCATGAGACCGCGCTCGATGCCGAACTTGTCGTGGAACACCTTGGCGAGCGGCGCGAGGCTGTTCGTGGTGCAGGACGCGTTCGAGATGATGTTGTGGTTCGCGGGGTCGTACTGGTCCTCGTTCACGCCGAGCACGATGGTGACGTCGTCACCCGTGGCCGGGGCGGAGATGATGACCTTCTTGGCACCGGCGTCGATGTGCTTCTGCGCATCGGCGGCCTTGGTGAAGAAGCCGGTCGACTCGATGACGATGTCGACACCCAGCTCGCCCCAGGGGAGGTTGGCGGGGTCGCGCTCCGCGAGGACCTTGATCGCCTTGCCGTCGACCACGATGTTGTCGCCGTCGAGCTCGACCGTCGCCGGGAGCTTGCCGGTGATGGAGTCGAACTTCAGCAGGTTCGCGAGGGACGCGTTGTCGGTGAGGTCGTTCACCGCCACGATCTCGAGGTCGCTGCCCTTGGCCAGTGCGGCCCGGAAGAAGTTCCGGCCGATGCGGCCGAAGCCGTTGATACCGATCTTGACGGTCAATGGATCTCCTGGTGGGTGTGGAGCGCCCGGGGGGCGCTGCTTTCGGAGTCGTGTGGCCCTTCGGGCCCACGTGTGGTGGACGATACGCCCCGTAACGTCGCCGTAACGACCCTAGCAGTCGGACTCTGCCAGACCGCGCGGGATGACGGTCCGTCCGGACGGTCGCGAGCGCCGCCCTGGACCACCCCGAGGACGGACGGGAGGCGCGGTGCCAGCTGGCACCGCGCCTCCCGTCCGGAACGCCGTCACGCCCGTCGATCAGGCCCCTTCGAGCTCCTCGGGAACGCTCGCTTCGGTCCCCGGGATCCCGAGGTCGGACGCGCGCTTGTCGGCCATCGCGAGGAGGCGGCGGATGCGCCCGGCGATGGCGTCCTTCGTCATCGGCGGGTCCGCGTGCTGGCCGAGCTCGTCGAGCGACGCGTCGCGGTGCTGCAGCCGCAGCGAGCCGGCGTACTGGAGGTGGTCGGGGACCTCGTCGCCGAGGATCTCCAGCGCACGCTCGACCCGCGCGCACGCGGCGACGGCGGCCTGCGCGGAGCGACGGAGGTTCGCGTCGTCGAAGTTGACGAGACGGTTGGCGGTGGCACGGACCTCGCGGCGCTGGCGCATCTCCTCCCAGTCGGCGGTGGTGCGGGCGGCGCCCATCACGGTCAGCATCTGGCCGATGGCCTCGCCGTCGCGGATGACCACGCGGTGCACGCCGCGGACCTCACGGCCCTTCGCCGCGATGCCGAGCCGCGAGGCAGCGCCGACCAGGGCCATCGCGGCCTCGTTGCCGGGGCAGGTGACCTCGAGTGCGGCGGCACGACCGGGGTCGGTCAGGGTGCCAGCGGCGAGGAACGCTCCACGCCAGATCGCGGCGAGGTCCTCGCGGTTGCCGGTGGTGAGCCGGTTCGGCAGACCGCGCACCGGGCGGCGGCGGGCGTCCATGAGGCCCGTCTGCCGGGCGAGGGTCTCCCCCGCCTCGAGCACGCGCACGAGGTACCGGGTGCCACGACGGGCGGACGCGGACGACCCCACCGACGCCTCGCTCCGCACGCCGTACAGCTCGGCGAGGTCCTTGCGCACACGGTGCACGATGATCCGGGTGTCGAGTTCGACCTCGACGGCGATCCGGCCCGAGATGACGTGCAGGCCACCCGCGAACCGCAGGATGGTCGCGAGCTCGGCAGCGCGGACCGTGTTGCGGTTCACGACGACCCGGGCCAGTTCGTCCTTGACCTCGGCAGTCAACGGCACAGCATCATTCCTAACGTTTCTTCTGGTGGGGTCCGCGTGCCCGGCGCACGTCGTGTGGAGCGGCCGGAGGGACGGTCACTCTCGGCCGAGGTCTCGGTTCTTCACACGCACGGCGACGTCGGGCATCCCGCGGAGGAGGTTCGCCAGCTCGGCGACGATGGCGACCGAACGGTGCTTGCCGCCGGTACAGCCGATGGCGATCGTAGCGTGTCTTTTGTTCTCGCGCTGGTACCCCTCGAACACCGGCTCGAGGACGTCGGCGTAGCGCTCGACGAACGTGCGGGCTCCGGGCTGGGCCAGGACGTAGTCCGAGACGGGTCGGTCGAGGCCCGTGTGCGGGCGGAGTTCCGGGACCCAGTAGGGGTTCGGCAGGAACCGGACATCGGCCACCATGTCGGCGTCGGCGGGCAGTCCGTACTTGAACCCGAAGCTCATCAGGGTCACCTGGACACCCGTGAAGTGGTCGTCGGCGAACTGCTCGGTCACGGCGTTCGCGAGTTGGTGGATGTTCAGGTCGGAGGTGTCGATGACGAGGTCCGATGCCTCGCGCAGGGCAGCGAGCCGGCTGCGTTCGCGGCCGATGCCGTCGAGCAGCGTGTCCTCGCCCTGGAGCGGGTGGGGCCGCCGCACCTGCTCGAAGCGCCGCACGAGGACCGCGTCCGTCGCCTCGAGGAACAGCACCCGGACGCGGGCCGAGGCACTCTTGCGCACCTGCTCGACCGCCTGCTCGGGGTCGGTGAAGAACCGGCCGCCGCGGACGTCGACCACCGTGGCGATCTTGGGGATCTTCTCACCGGCACGGTCCGCGAGCTCGGTGAGCGGCGCGAGCATCTGCGTCGGGAGGTTGTCGACGACGTACCAGCCGAGGTCCTCGAGCGCCTTCCCCACCGTCGAACGACCGGCTCCGGACATGCCGGTGACGATGAGGATGTCGTGCTGCTGCGGCGATCGTGTCGGCGCTGGGACGCTGTCGGTCATCTGGGAGTGGGCTCCGTCGTGGCGGCCCGGGCGCGTCGCCCGGGGAGGTCTCGGCTGCGGGACAAGGGTATCGCCCGGACGCCGGGCTCGGGGTGCGTCATCCGGTCGGGTGCGGTCCGTCCGTCGGCCGTGGCCCGTCGGTCTGGTGCCGTCCGCCGGTCGGGTGCGGTCCGTCGGTCGGCCGCACGGGAGGCGCGGTGTGCGTCATGCGGGCAGGTGCGGGCCGTCGTCGGTCACCTCGGGGAGCCGGGCCGGTCCTCCGGAGCGGGTGGCGGCCGACTGCGTGGCGGCTGCCAGGTCGGGCGCGCTGGCGCTGCCCGGTTCGCCGGCTGCGTCGGCCGCGCTGGCGGTGCCGGGTTCGATCGCCGTGTCCGGCGCACCGGCCCCGTCGGGAGCGCTCGTCGGCGTCGGGGCGCCCGCGGCCTCCGGCGCGCTCGTCGGCGTCGGGGCGCCGGCGGCCTCCGGCGCGCTCGTCGGCGTCTGCGCGAGCTTCGTGACCACGGCCGCCGCCGTCGCCGGTCCGACACCGTTCACCTCGGCGATCTCCTCCGCCGTCGCCTCGCGCAGGCGCGCCACCGACCCGAAGTGCTTCAGCAGCGCGTTCACCCGGGTGGGCCCGAGACCCGGGATCTCGGACAGCCGCGACCGGACGTCCCGCTTCCGCCGGGTCCGCTGGTGCGTGATCGCGAACCGGTGCGCCTCGTCACGGATGCGCTGGATGAGGAACAGTGCCTCGGAGTTGCGCGGCAGGATCACCGGGAAGTCGTCGTCCGGCAACCAGAGTTCCTCGAGCCGCTTCGCGATCCCCACGAGCGCGATGTCGTGCACCCCGGCCTCGTCCATCGCGCGCTTCGCCGCCTGCACCTGTGGCTGCCCGCCGTCGACGATGAGGAGCTGCGGCCGGTACGCGAACCGCTTGGTCGGCTTCGAGCCCTCGACGACCTCGTCGCTGGTGACGTCGGGGACGTCCGGCAGCTCGGCGTCCTCGTCGAGGCGCGCGAGCCGGCGGGACAGCACCTGGTACATGCTGTCGGTGTCGTCGGTGGTCTCGGCGATCGAGTACCGCCGGTACTGGTCCTTGCGGGGCAGCCCGTCCTCGAACACGACCATCGACGCGACGACGTTCGTCCCCTGCAGGTGCGAGATGTCGTAGCACTCCATGCGGAGCGGTGCCTCGGTCATGCCGAGGGCGTCCTGGATGTCCGCCAGCGCCGCGGACCGCGTCGTGTAGTCGGCGGAGCGCTTCGTCTTGTAGAGCATGAGCGCCTGCGCCGCGTTCTGCGCCGCGGTCCGGGCGAGCCCCGCCCGGTCACCCCGCTGCGCGGTGCTGAGCTTGGTGCCCCGACCGCCACGGCGTTCGCTGAGCCACTGCTGCAGTGCGTCGGCGTCCTCCGGCAGTTCCGGCACGACGACCTCGCGCGGGGGCTCTTCGCCCGTCGCGTACTGTCCCTGCACGATCTGCTCGATGAGGTCGCCCGTCGAGATGTCGAGTTCCTTGTCGACGACCCACCCGCGCACACCGCGGATGCGCCCGCCGCGCACCGAGAACAGCTGCACCGCCGCGGCGAGCTCGTCCTCGGAGATGCCGAACAGGTCGAGGTCGACCGAGTCGCGGAGCACGACCGCGGACTTCTCGAGTACGGCCTCGAGCGCGCCGACCTGGTCGCGGAACTTCGCGGCCTGCTCGTACTGCATCGCGTCGGCCGAAGCGGCCATGCGCTGCCGCAGCTGCGTGATCACCCGGCGGTCGTAGCTCGCCATGAAGCGCACGAACTCCTCGACCAGCGCGCGGTGCTCGGCGATCGTGACCTTCTGGGAGCACGGACCGCCGCACTTGCCGATCTGCCCCGGGAAGCACGGCTTGCCGGTCTGCATCGCCTTCTTGTACGACGAGTCCGAGCAGGTGCGGATCGGGAACACCTTGATCATCAGGTCGATCGTGTCGTGCACGGCCCAGATCTTCGGGTAGGGCCCGAAGTACTTCGCGCCCTTGATCTTCCGGTTCCGGGTGACCATCACCCGCGGCGACTCCTCGCCCAGGGTGATCGCCATGTACGGGTAGGACTTGTCGTCCCGGAACTTGACGTTGAAGGGCGGATCGAACTCCTTGATCCACGTGTACTCGAGCTGCAGCGCCTCGATCTCGGAACCGACCGTCGTCCACTCGACGCTCCGTGCTGTGAGCACCATGCGCCGGGTGCGCTCGTGCAGCGTCGGCAGCGGTGCGAAGTAGTTGCTCAGCCGGGCACGGAGGTTCTTCGCCTTGCCGACGTAGAGCACCCGGCCGGCTTCGTCACGCCAGCGGTAGACGCCCGGATCGGTGGGGATCTCCCCCGCCTTCGGACGCCACGGGACGGTGTCCGCCACCTACCGAGCACCCGCCTTCTGCTTCGCCTTCGGACGCTTCTGGGTGGCCGTGCGTGCGCCGACCGCCTGCTCCTTGCCGACCCGCGCGTCCTGCGCGTCGAAGATCTCCTTGAGGAAGACCCCGGTGTGGCTCTCGGGCACGTTCGCCACGTGCTCGGGCGTCCCCGTCGCGAGGACCGTCCCGCCGCCGGATCCACCCTCGGGTCCCATGTCGATCAGCCAGTCCGCCGACTTGATGACGTCGAGGTTGTGCTCGATCGTGATGACCGTGTTGCCCTTGTCGACCAGGCTCTGCAGCACGAGGAGCAGCTTGCGGACGTCTTCGAAGTGCAGACCGGTGGTCGGTTCGTCGAGGACGTAGACCGTCCGGCCGTTCGACCGGCGCTGGAGCTCGGTGGCGAGCTTGACGCGCTGTGCCTCGCCCCCGGAGAGGGTCGTCGCGCTCTGTCCGAGCCGGACGTAGCCCAGCCCGACGTCGACGAGGGTCGCCATGTACCGGTGGATCGCGGAGATCGGTTCGAAGAACTCGGCTGCCTCGCTGATCGGCATGTCGAGGACCTCGGAGATGTCCTTGCCCTTGTAGTGCACTTGCAGCGTCTCGCGGTTGTACCGCGCACCGCCGCAGACCTCGCACGCGACGTAGACGTCGGGGAGGAAGTTCATCTCGATCTTGATCGTGCCGTCGCCGGAGCAGTTCTCGCAGCGACCGCCCTTGACGTTGAAGCTGAAGCGACCGGGCTGGTAGCCGCGCGCCTTCGCCTCGGGCGTCTCGGCGAAGAGCTGTCGGATCCGGTCGAACACGCCCGTGTAGGTCGCCGGGTTGGACCGCGGGGTCCGACCGATCGGCGCCTGGTCGACGTGCACGACCTTGTCGAGCTGGTCGAGCCCCTTCACGCGGGTGTGCTTGCCCGCGATGTGCCGTGCGCCGTTGAGCTGGTTGGCGAGCACCTTGTAGAGGATGTCGTTGACGAGCGTCGACTTGCCCGAGCCGCTCACCCCGGTGACCGCGGTGAACACCCCGAGCGGGAAGTCAGCGTCGATCGACTTGAGGTTGTTCGCCCGCGCACCCTGCACGCTGATCGTGCGCTTGAGGTTGACCTTGCGACGCTCGGCCGGGACCTCGATCGCACGTCGACCCGCGAGGTAGTCGCCCGTGATCGATTCGCGGTTCTCGATGATCCCCTCGTACGAGCCGGAGTGGACGACGTTGCCGCCGTTCACACCCGCGCCGGGGCCGATGTCGACGACCCAGTCCGCCGTGCGGATCGTGTCCTCGTCGTGCTCGACGACGATGAGCGTGTTGCCGAGGTCCTTGAGCTTCACCAGGGTGTCGATCAACCGCCGGTTGTCGCGCTGGTGCAGCCCGATGCTCGGCTCGTCGAGGACGTAGAGCACGCCGGTCAGACCGGACCCGATCTGGGTGGCCAGACGGATGCGCTGCGCCTCGCCGCCGGACAGCCCGCCCGCGCCACGGGAGAGCGTCAGGTAGTTCAGACCGACCTCGAGCAGGAACTCGAGCCGCGCCCGGATCTCGCGCAGGACCGCCGCCGCGATGTGCGCCTCGCGCTCGGTGAGGGTGAGGCTCTCCATGAAGCCGTACGCGTTGTCGAGCGACATGTCCGTCACGTCGGCGATGCTGCGGCCGTCCACCGTCACCGCGAGCACCTCGGGCTTGAGGCGCGTGCCGTCGCAGACCGGGCAGGGGACCTCGCGCAGGTAGCCCTGGAAGCGCTGCCGCTGCGAGTCCGACTCGGCCTCGGCGAACTTGCGCTCGATGTAGGGCATGACGCCCTCGAACCCGCTCGTGTACCGCATCTCGCGGCCGAACCGGTTGCGCCAGGACACCGACACCTGGAAGTCCTTGCCGGTGAGGATCGCTGCCTGCACCGAGGCGTCGAGACGGTTCCACGGGGTGTCCAGGTCGAACCCGAGGTCCTTGCCGAGGCCGGCGAGGAGCTTCTCGAAGTAGGAGTAGAGCCCGCTCGTGCCCGTCCACGGCAGCAGGACGCCGTCGCGCAGGGACGCCTCGGGGTCGCCGAGGACGAGGTCCGGGTCGACCGACATGCGGGTACCGAGGCCGGAGCACTCGGGGCACGCACCGAACGGCGCGTTGAACGAGAACGTGCGGGGCTCGATCTCGGTGAGCGCCAGTGGGTGGTTGTTCGGGCAGGAGAGGTTCTCGGAGTAGGTCCGGACCGCACCGGGTCCCTCGGCGTCGACGAGGTCGATCGCGACCGTGCCGTCGGTCAGGCGCAGTGCCGTCTCGAGCGAGTCGGTCAGGCGCCCGAGGATGTCCTCGTTCGCGACGAGACGGTCGACGATGACCGAGATGTCGTGCTTGACCTGCTTCTTGAGCTTGGGCGGGTCGCTGAGCTGGATGCGCTCCCCGTCGACGATCGCGCGGGCGTAGCCGGACGCCGCCAGTTCTTGGAAGAGGTCGACGAACTCGCCCTTCTTCTTGGAGATGACGGGCGCGAGCACCTGGAAGCGCGTGCCCGACTCGAACTCCATGAGCTGGTCGGCGATCTGCTGCACGCTCTGCTTGCTGATCACCTCACCGCAGACGGGGCAGTGCGGGATGCCGATGCGCGCCCAGAGCAGACGCATGTAGTCGTAGACCTCGGTGATGGTGCCGACCGTCGAGCGCGGGTTGCGGTTCGTCGACTTCTGGTCGATCGAGACCGCGGGCGAGAGCCCTTCGATGAAGTCGACGTCCGGGCGGTCGACCTGCCCGAGGAACTGGCGCGCGTACGCGGACAGCGACTCGACGTAGCGACGCTGTCCCTCGGCGAAGATCGTGTCGAACGCCAGCGAGGACTTGCCGGATCCGGACAGACCCGTGAACACGACGAGCGAGTCGCGTGGGATCTCGAGGTCGACGTCGCGCAGGTTGTGCACGCGGGCACCGCGCACGCTGAGCGTGGAGGTGCTGTGCGGTGCCGTGCCGCCGGGGATGTGGAGGTCTACGGGCTCGCCGAAGGCATTCCGGCCCGACGTCGAGGTTCCGCGGTCAGAGGTGATGGTCATCGTCGTCGATTCTACGAAGCGGCACCGACATTCGGCCGCGATGGACGGTCAGACGAGTGCGTCGAGAGCGAACGCGACCCCGGCGGCACGCTCGCTCGCCACCCACAGCCGGGCGGCCTCGGCTCGGTCGTGGGCCCGCGGTTCGGCCCGGACGACCGATGCCGGCCCCCGGAGCTGCACCCAGCCCGACGGCCCCCAGTACTCGCCGGAGCGGACGCCGTCGGCGATCGCCGCGTGCACGAGCGGGTCGGCGCCGGTGTCCTTGCCCTGGGCGTACAGCCGCTGCGCCGGACGGGTCCACGCCGGCTCCGATCGGGACGATGCGACGTCGGGACGCTCGGGTGACAGCAGGTCGAGCGAGAACCCGGGATGCGCGACGACGCTGGAGACCGGTGACCCGGCATCGGCGAGGCGTTCGGCGAGCTCGAAGCCGAAGAGCATGACCGCGAGCTTGCTCCGCCCGTACTGGCGGTAGCTGGAGTAGTGGCTCGCGCCGAGCGGGTCCGCCGGGTCGAGCCGTGCCCACCGGTGTGCGATCGACCCGAGGTGCACCACGCGCCCCGCGCGGCGGTCGAGCAGCGGGAGCGTCAGCGCCGTCCAGGCGAAGTGCCCGAGGTGGTTCGTGCCCACCTGCAGCTCGGTGCCCTGGGCCGTCCGCTGCATCGTGCTCGCGCCCACCACGCCGGCGTTGTTCACGATCGCGTCGACACCCTCCGGCTGCAGCGCCGCGAGCTCGTCGGCGGCTGCCCGCACGCTGTCGAGGTCGGCGAGGTCGAGGTGCACGTGCGCGAGGTCGGCGCCGTCCACGTGGCGACGGATGCTCCGCTCGGCCGCCGCAG
Source organism: Curtobacterium sp. 320 (assembly GCF_031455235.1). Classification (NCBI taxonomy): domain Bacteria; kingdom Bacillati; phylum Actinomycetota; class Actinomycetes; order Micrococcales; family Microbacteriaceae; genus Curtobacterium; species Curtobacterium sp. 320. The sequence goes on from NZ_JAVDSI010000004.1 coordinate 109,111, forward strand.
CGCGCTCGCGGCTGCGGGTCGCGAGGACGACGCGGTGACCGGCGGCGGCGAGCTGCTCCGCGGCGAAGTACCCGAGGCCAGCACTCGCACCGGTGACGACGACCGTGCGACGAGACCCGTCGCGCGCGGCGCGCGCGCCGGCGTCAGCTGACATGGCCCGCCGACTCCATCTGGCGCAGCGCCTTCTTGAGGTCCTGCACCTCGTCGCGGAGCCGTGCGGCGAGTTCGAACTTCAGCTCGGCCGCCGCCTGCAGCATCTGCTCGTTGAGGTCGCCGATGGTCGCTTCGAGCTGCATCGCCCCCTCGCCCGCGATCCCGCCGCGCTTGAGGTTCGGCGTCGGCGAGCGTCGGCCGTCCGCTCCGGGGCGACCTTCGAGCAGCGCCTTCGTGTCGTCGTTCTCACGCGCCAGGATCTCGGTGATGTCGGCGATCTTCTTGCGCAGGGGCTGCGGGTCGATGCCGCGCTCGGTGTTGTAGGCCACCTGCTTCTCGCGGCGACGGTCGGTCTCCTCGATCGCCGTCTTCATCGAGTCGGTCATCTTGTCGGCGTACATCAGCACCTGGCCCGAGACGTTGCGGGCGGCACGACCGATCGTCTGGATGAGCGACGTCGACGAGCGGAGGAAGCCTTCCTTGTCGGCGTCGAGGATCGCCACGAGGGAGACCTCGGGCAGGTCGAGCCCCTCGCGCAGGAGGTTGATGCCGACGAGCACGTCGTAGACGCCCTGGCGCAGTTCGGTCAGCAGCTCGACGCGCTTGAGGGTGTCGACGTCGGAGTGCAGGTACCGGACCCGGACGCCGGCGTTGCCGAGGAAGTCGGTGAGTTCCTCGGCCATGCGCTTGGTCAGCGTCGTGACGAGGACGCGCTCGTCCTTCTCGACGCGCTGGTTGATCTCCTCGAGCAGGTCGTCGATCTGGCCGTCACTCGGCTTCACGACGATCTCGGGGTCGACCAGGCCCGTCGGGCGGATGATCTGCTCGACGACGCTGTCGGTCACGCCGAGCTCGTACCGGCCCGGGGTCGCCGACAGGTAGACCTTCTGGCCGGAGCGCTCGAGGAACTCCTCCCAGGTGAGCGGTCGGTTGTCGAGGGCGCTCGGCAGGCGGAACCCGTGCTCGACCAGCGTGCGCTTGCGGGAGGCGTCCCCTTCGTACATCGCGCCGATCTGGGGCACGGTGACGTGCGACTCGTCGATCACGATGAGGAGGTCGTCCGGGAAGAAGTCGAGCAGGCAGTGCGGTGGTTCCCCCGCGGCACGGCCGTCCATGTGGCGCGAGTAGTTCTCGATGCCGGAGCAGAAGCCGATCTGCTCCATCATCTCGATGTCGAACGTGGTGCGCATCCGGAGCCGCTGGGCCTCGAGCAGCTTGCCCTGGCCCTCGAGCTCGGCCAGGCGCTCGGCGAGTTCGTCCTTGATCGTGGCGATCGCCCGGTGCATGACCTCGGTGTCGGCGACGTAGTGCGACGCCGGGAAGATCGACACGGCGGGCATGTCCTCGATCACGTTGCCGGTGAGCGGGTGCAGGTACGACAGGGCCTCGACCTCGTCGCCGAACATCTCGATGCGGATCGCGTGCTCTTCGTACATCGGGATGATCTCGAGCGTGTCGCCGCGGACCCGGAAGGTCCCTCGTGCGAAGTCGACGTCGTTCCGCTGGTACTGCATCGCGACGAACTTGCGGACGAGCTGGTCGCGGGAGATCGTCTGGCCGACGTGCAGCGCGACCGAGGCGTTCATGTACTGCTCCGGCGTCCCCAGGCCGTAGATGCAGGACACCGTCGAGACCACCACGACGTCGCGCCGGCTGAGCAGCGAGTTCGTCGTCGAGTGCCGGAGCCGCTCGACCTCGGCGTTGACCGAGGAGTCCTTCTCGATGAAGGTGTCCGTCTGCGGGACGTACGCCTCGGGCTGGTAGTAGTCGTAGTACGAGACGAAGTACTCGACGGCGTTGTTCGGCAGCAGGCTCCGGAACTCGTTCGCGAGCTGGGCCGCCAGGGTCTTGTTGTGCGCGAGCACGAGCGTCGGCCGCTGCACCTGCTCGATGAGCCACGCGGTCGTCGCCGACTTGCCCGTACCGGTCGCACCGAGCAGCACGACGTCGGTCTCACCGGCGTTGATGCGACCGGCCAGTTCGGCGATCGCCGCGGGCTGGTCGCCGCTCGGCGAGTACTCGCTGATGACCTCGAACGGGCGGACCGCGCGCGTGGGCTCGATTGACACTGCCATACCGACAACGGTAGTCGGCACCCCTGACACCGGAGCCGTCTGCTCGCCCTCGGCGTATCGTCCACGCCAAGCACGCTCCGAGACCGCTGATAGGGACCCGGCATAGCCTCCGATCCGTTCAGCAACCCGACTCGCTCTCACTCCCCGAAGAGGCCCCCATGACGACGGCGACCCCCGCCGCACCGACGAAGGGCACCCCGTTCCGCGGACGCATCCGCGGACGAGTGCTCATCCTGCTGTGCTGCATGTACGCGATCTCGTACATCGACCGCACCAACATCTCCACGGCGCTCCCCCACATCACCGAGGACTTCGGCTTCAACGAGACGACCGCCGGGCTCATCGTCTCCGCCTTCGCACTCCCCTACGCCCTGCTGCAGGTCTTCGGCGGCACGATCGCCGAGAAGTTCGGTCCCCGGAAGGCCCTGTTCGTCATCACCGTGATCTGGGGTGTCGCCACCCTCTGGACCGGGTTCTCGGTCGGCTTCTGGACGCTCTTCGCCGCCCGCGCGCTCCTCGGCCTGAGCGAGGCGGCCGCGTTCCCCGCCGCGACCCAGGCGATGAGCCGCTGGATCCCCCGCGACCGCAACGGCTTCGCACAGGGCGTCGTGCACTCCGCGGCGCGCCTCGGCAACGCCCTCGCGCCGCTCCTCGTCGCCTGGGTCATCGGTGCGACCGGCAGCTGGCGGTGGGCGTTCTTCGCGACGGCCGTCCTGTCCATCGCCTGGGCGATCGTCTGGTTCGTCTGGTTCCGCGACAAGCCCGAGGACACCACCGGCATCCAGCAGGTCGAGCTCGACGAGCTGCCGCCGGTCGAGACCCGCGCCACCCGGCCGCCCGTCCCGTGGCGCACGCTGGCCCGGCAGATCTCCCCGGTGACCTTCGTCGACTTCGGGTACGGCTGGGTGCTCTGGGTGTTCCTCACCTGGATCCCGACGTTCCTCAGCGACACCTACGGCCTGCCGATCAGCCAGTTCGCCCTCTTCACCACGCTCGTGCTCCTCGCGGGCGTCATCGGCGACACCGTCGGCGGGATGCTCAGCGACCGGATCATCCACCGCGGCGGGGACAGCCGGAACGCCCGGAGGATCGTCCTCGTCATCGGCCTCGGCGGCTCCCTCGTCTGCCTCGTCCCCCTCGTGATCGGGCAGGGCCTGGTCGTCGCGACGATCTCGCTCGCCCTCTCGTTCTTCTTCCTGGAACTCTGCAACGCCAACCTCTGGGCAATCCCGATGGACGTCGCCCCGCAGTGGTCCGGCACCGCGTCGGGGTTCATGAACACCGGCTTCGGCATCGCCGGCGTTATCTCGCCGATCGTGTTCGGCGCGCTGATCGACGCCTCCGGCTGGCAGCTGCCCTTCGCCCTCTCCTGCGTGCTGCTCGCCGCCGCGGCCGTGGTCGCGTGGTTCATGAAGCCGAAGCGGCTCACGATGACGGACGGCGTCCTCGAGATCGGCGTCCCGAAGGCCGAGCAGCACGCCGGCTGATCCGCGTCGCGACGACCGCTGCACGCTGCGGACGGGAGGCCCGGTGCCAGGCCGACCCGCGCCTCCCGTCCGGCACTGCGCACGACGCGAGGCGCGCTGCCGGCCCGACCCGCGCCTCCAGTCCCCGCGCGATGCGGGCGACGCCCCATCGGCGGACGCGCTCAGCGCGTCGACCGCGGTCCGACGTCGTCCGTCTCCCCCACGAGCGCATCGTCCGGTTCGACCGGCTCGACCGGCTCGACCCGCGGTTCCGGGGCGACCACCGGCACGGCACCAGCACCCGCACCCCGAGCAGCCGCCTCCCGCTTCCGCGCCCGCGCCGCCCGCTGCCCACGTGACGACAACGACGGCCGCCCCGTGAGCGGCACGCTCAACGGCGTCCACCGGAACAGCTCCGTCACGGCCACCGACAGCACGAGCACGAGCACGTAGGTGACCAGCGTGAGCCAGGGCTTCGGGACGACGCGCTCGAGCCAGCTGTCGCCGTAGAGCAGGATCCAGATCGCGAACGGGTGGCTGAGGAAGATGCCGAACGACCGGTCCGAGCCGTGGTCGACGACGCGGGCGAGCGCGCTCCCGGGCCGGCGCCGATCCGCCCAGCGCGCACCGATCGCCAGGAACCCGACGAACACGGCGCTGCTCCAGAGCACCTGGACCGGCTGCAGGGGCGTGCCGGCGGCGTAGAGCGACTGCCCGAGACCGACCTGCAGCCACCACACGCCGAGGGTGAGCGCGCCGGCGCCCGCGAAGCCCCAGAGGACGGCGCGGCGGTGCACCCGGATGAACCGGAGGAAGGCGTCCGCGTGGTCGGCGGCGATCGCGCCGGAGACGATGAAGAACACGTACGAGAAGAAGAACTGCTTCTGGTAGCCGTGCATCCACGCGTCGCTGGCGGGGAAGTACTTGTACCCGGCGAAGACCACGAGCTGGAACACGAACGTCACGGCGAGGACCGCGACGTGGTGGCCGCGCGTCCTCCGGACCAGCCACGCGATGACCGGCAGGAGCAGGTACACCTGCATCGTCACGAGCAGGAAGTAGAGGTGGTACCAGGAGACGCCGGTGACGATTCCCTCGGCGTACGTGCGCACGAGGTCGGGCACGTCGCCCCGGCGGGTGGCGCTGAGGAGCCAGGACGACGCCACGTAGACGAAGGACCACGCCAGGTAGGGCACGCCGACGAGCAGGAAGCGCTTCGGCCAGAACTGGGCCATCGGCCGCGGTCGGAGCGTGTAGCTGTAGACGAGCACGAAGGCGGTCAGCGAGAAGAAGACCAGGCGGGTGAAGTGGAGCAGGCCGAGCAGGGCGTTCAGCGGGACGTCGTCGGCGGCGACCGTGTGACTCGTGGTGTGGACGCCGATGACGCAGGCGAAGGTCAGGATGCGGAGGACGTCGACCTCGTAGAGGTGCCGCGGCTTCCCCTCGGCGGTGGGGGTCGGCGTCTGCACCCGACGGTCGGCAGCGTCGGCGGTGGGCGTGGCGGCGTCGGTCACGGGTGTTCGGCCATCGTCCGCACCTTCGCCCGCTGCACCTTGCCGGTCGGCGCGCGCGGCAGGTCGGGCACGACGACGATCTCGACCGGACGGCGGAACCGTGTGAGGTGCGCCTCGGCCCGCGCGGTGAGGTCGGCGACCAGGGCCTCGGCGTCCACGGCCTCGTCCGGCTGCGGGATCACGTAGGCGATCGGCACCGCGCCGAGGACCTCGTGCGGCCGCCCGACGACCACGGCCTCGAGCACGCGGTCGTCGCCGAGCAGCACGTCCTCCACCTCGGAGGGGTACACCTTCTCGCCGCCCCGGTTGATGACGTCGTCCGAGCGACCGGCGAGCGACACCCAGCCGTCCGCCGAGACCGATCCGACGTCGCCCGTGCGCAACCAGCCGTCCGCGTCGAACCGTTCGGCTGCGCGACCGAAGAGGTAACGGTCGACGATGCCCTCGCCGCGGATCCAGAGGGCCCCGACCTCGTCGGCGGGCAGCACCGTGCCGTCCTCGCCCCGGACCTGCACCTCGGACCCGACCGGCACGCCGACGGTCCCGACGCGTGCGGGAGCACCGAGCGGCGTGGCGGTGATCTGCGACGCCCCCTCGGTCATCCCCCAGCTGACGACGAGCGGGACGTCGCCGAGCGCCTGCCGCACCGGATCGGGCAGCGGAGCGGAGGCGCTGCGGACGAACCGGAGGCCCTCGGGGAAGTCGGGCGGACCGGTCTTCGCGAGGACCGCGAGGATCGCCGGGACCGCGTTCAGCCAGGTGATCCGGCGCTCGGCGAGCAGCTCCCAGAAGCCGGTGCGACGGAACCGTCGGTCGAGCACGAGGGTCCCGCCGGCCACGAGGGTCGCCAGCAACCCGACGACCTCGGCGTTCACGTGGAAGAGCGGGAGGGAGTTGAACCCGCGGTCCTCCGGCGTGAGGCGGTTGTGCTGCGCCACGGCCCGGGCCACGAACAGCAGCTGCGACTCGGGCAGCTCGACGCCCTTCGGGGTGCCGGTGGAGCCGGAGGTGAAGAGCACGACGGACCCCTCGCCCGGTGCGTCCGGGTTCTCCGACGGCAGGTCGCCGTCGCGGACGGCTGCCGGGAGGAACGTGGCCGCGTCGATCCCGCTCGCCGGCACCCCGGGGACGGTCGCGTCCACGGCGCGGTCCGACACCACGAGCGAGGCACCGCCGATCAGGTCGGCGAGACGGCCGGGTTCCGAGGTCGGCTGTCCGGTGTCGACGGGGATCGCCCGCCGACCGGTCGCGAGGGCGGCGAGGTGCACGACCGCGAACGAGAGCGGGTCGGCGAGGTCGACCAGGACCGCCCCGGACGGCGCGACCCCGATCGCGTCGAAGGTCGAGGACCACGCGGACACCGCGTCCTCGAGCGCGCGGTAGGTCAGGACGCGGTCACTGCGTGCGTCCTCGAGGTAGCTGCGCTCCCCGTCCTGCGCCGCGCGGGCACGGATGGTCGAGCGCAGGTCGGGTCCTTCGCCTGCTTGCTGCACGGACTCAGAGTATTGCGGGATCCTATGACGGGTCCGATGAGAACCGGTGGAGCAGCCACTGCCACAGCGCCTCCATCCGCGGGAGCCCGTCGCGGCCGATCGGGGTCGTGTCCTTGATCGTGCGGGAGTGCGACTCGGCCGGCGACCCGACCGCGATGTCGGTGAGGATCGCGTGCGGGTCCTCGTCGGGTCCGGGCGGCGCGGTGTCGGTCCGGAACGGCCCGTCGGGACCGTCGAGCCCGAGCACCTTCCAGGAGCCGCGGATCCGGGGGCCGAAGACGTCGCGCACGTCGTCGATCGCGTACATCCGGGCGACCGGTGTCCGCCCCGGGCGGTCCATCCAGGCCGCGTGCTCGCTGCCCAACGACTCCACGGGCGAGGAGAACATCAGCGCGCCCCGCACCGGCCGGATGTGCGCGATGTACGCCGCCTCGCCGCCTCCCTGCGAGTGTCCGGCCACCACGATGTCCTGCCAGGCGATGTCCGAGTCGCCCTGGACGAACCGTCCCCACCCGCCGTCCGGGTCGTGGTCGTCGAGGTAGGCGATCGCGTCGCGGAACCGCGAGACGATCGAGCCGGCCGGCTGCACCGAGCTGAACCGTGACGGCCGGGTGCCGTCGAACCGGTTCCGCTGCACCTGCCCGTAGCAGTGCGGATCCGCCTCGCACGTCCCCGACAGCGTCTTGCCGAGGTTCCAGTAGTCGAGGCCGAGCACGTGGTACCCGTCGCGCAGTGCCGCGGACAGGAACAGCTGGTAGTCGGCGGGCCGGGCGCGGGTCGCCGGCAGGAACAGCAGCAGCGGGCCGCCGGAGTCGGTGCGTGCCGCGAAGTCGTCACGGTTCGGCTCGAGCCGCTGCCCGTTGATCGTGCCGAGCCGGAAGCGGTGGAACTCCCCCACCGGACCGTGCTCGTCGCCGCGCGGTCGGTCGGCTGCGGACACCCGGCCGTGCTCCGCGACCCGATCGCCACCGAGGACGTTCGCCGCGACGAGCGACGCGGCGCCGATCGCCACGAGGAGGACGGCCGCGAGGACCAGGAGCACCCGGTGCTTCATCGGCCGATGCGCTCCCAGACCTCGTCGGCGGATCGGATCGTGTCGGCGAGGGTGCCGGTGGCGTCCACCACGTGGTCGGCCAGCGCCAGGCGGTCGGCATCGCTCGCCTGTGCGGCGACGCGGCGCTCGGCCTCGTCGCGGGGCATGCCGCGGTGCTCCACCAGTCGCGCGATCCGCTGGGCAGCGGGAGCATCGACGACCACGACCGCGTCGAACCGCAGCGGCCGGCTCCCCCGGGCCTCGGCGAGGAGCGGCACGTCGTAGACCACGACGGCGTCCGGGTCCGCTGCCTCGGCTGCGTCGAACGCCGCCTGGGCGAGACGCCAGACCTCGGGGTGGGTGATCCCCTCGAGGTCCTTCCGCGCCGCGGCGTCGGCGAACACGATCGCGCCGAGTGCCGGCCGGTCGAGCGAACCGTCGGGTGCGATGACGCCGGGGCCGAACCGCTCGGCGACCTGCGCCAGGCCCGGGCTGCCGGGAGCGACGGCGTCGCGCGCCAGCCGGTCGGCGTCCACCACGACCGCACCGTGCTCGGCCCAACGGCCGGAGACGGTGGACTTGCCCGCGGCGATGCCGCCCGTGAGACCGATGATGCGCACACCGACAGGCTACCGACCCGCCACCTCCGGAACGGCCGGAAGCCCGGCACCCCTTCTCAGGGATGCCGGGCTTCCGGTACGGCTGCGCCGCTCGATCAGTTGGTCGAGCTGAGCTTCTCGCGGAGCGCTGCGAGCGAAGCGTCGTCGGCCAGGGTGCCCTGACCGTTCGACTCGGTCGCGAACGTCGAGGACGACGACGACGAAGCGGTCGCCGGGAGGTCGAAGCCACCCTGCGCCTCGTCGGCGATGGTCTTCGCGACCTGCGCCTTGTGGGCTTCCCAACGCGACTGGGCGGCAGCGTACTGACGCTCCCACTCCTCGCGCTGGGTGTCGAAGCCCTCGAGCCACTCGTTCGTCTCCGGGTCGAAGCCGTCCGGGTACTTGTAGTCGCCCTTGTCGTCGTACTCGGTCGGCATGCCGTAGAGCGCCGGGTCGAACTCGGAGCCTTCCGGGTCCACGCCCTCGTTCGCCTGCTTGAGGCTGAGCGAGATGCGACGACGGTCGAGGTCGATGTCGATGATCTTGACGAAGACCTCGTCGTTGACCGAGACGACCTGCTCGGCGAGCTCGACGTGCTTGTTCGAGAGCTCCGAGATGTGCACGAGGCCCTCGATGCCGTCGGCAACGCGGACGAAGGCACCGAACGGCACGAGCTTCGTGACCTTGCCCGGTGCGATCTGGCCGATCGCGTGGGTGCGGGCGAAGACCTGCCACGGGTCTTCCTGCGTGGCCTTGAGCGAGAGCGACACGCGCTCGCGGTCCAGGTCCACCTCGAGGATCTCGACGGTGACTTCCTGACCGACCTCGACGACCTCGCTGGCGTGCTCGATGTGCTTCCAGCTGAGCTCGGAGACGTGGACGAGACCGTCGACGCCGCCGAGGTCGACGAACGCACCGAAGTTGACGATCGACGACACGATGCCCTTGCGGACCTGGCCCTTGTGGAGGTTGTTGAGGAACGTGGTCCGGGACTCGGACTGCGTCTGCTCGAGCAGCGCGCGGCGCGAGAGGACGACGTTGTTCCGGTTCTTGTCGAGCTCGAGGATCTTCGCCTCGAGCTCCTGACCGAGGTACGGCGTGAGGTCGCGGACGCGACGCAGCTCGATGAGCGACGCCGGGAGGAAGCCGCGGAGGCCGATGTCGACGATCAGACCGCCCTTGACGACCTCGATGACCGTACCGGTCACGACGCCGTCGGACTCCTTGATCTTCTCGACGTCGCCCCAGGCGCGCTCGTACTGCGCACGCTTCTTCGACAGGATGAGGCGACCTTCCTTGTCCTCCTTCTGGAGAACCAGGGCCTCGACCTCGTCGCCGACCTCGACGACCTCGTTGGGGTCGACGTCGTGCTTGATGGAGAGTTCGCGCGAGGGGATGACACCCTCGGTCTTGTAACCGACGTCGAGGAGGACCTCGTCGCGGTCGATCTTCACGACGGTGCCGGAGATGAGGTCTCCGTCGTTGAAGAACTTCAGGGTCTTCTCGACCTCGGCCAGGAAGTCATCAGCCGAGCCGATGTCGTTGATGGCGACCTGCTTGGGAGCCTTGGTCGTGGTGGTTGTCATGTAGAGATTGCTCCGAACGGACATGAGTCGGGCCGAGACGGCGAGGGAGCGACCCCCTGGTCCGAACCGGATGCCGGTTCGAGCCGTCCTGGCGATGTGTTTGGTGAGCGCGGATTGCGCCGCACAAGTCTAACCGCAGCGAGCGAGCACCCACAACCGGGCGTGTCGGATCGTGTCGGCCCCGATCGATCAGCCGAGCAGGGCGCTGCGGAGCGTGTCCAGACCGATGCTGCCGAGCGCGAGGGCCCGGTGGTGGAACGCCTTGAGGTCGAACGACGCACCCTCGCGGGCGGCCACCTCGTCGCGGATCGACTCCCAGACGCGCTGACCGACCTTGTACGACGGTGCCTGCCCGGGCCAGCCGAAGTAGCGCGCCACCTCGAACTGCACGAACTCGTCGGACATGTTCACGTTCTGGCGCATGAAGTCGAGGGCGTACTCCCACGTCCAGGCGCCACCGTCCGGGTTCGTCTTCTGCAGGTGGACGCCGATGTCGAGCACCACCCGGGCCGCACGCATGCGCTGCCCGTCGAGCATGCCGAGCCGGTCCCCGTCGTCGTCGAGGAAGCCGAGCTGCTCCATGAGGCGCTCGGCGTAGAGCGCCCAGCCCTCGACGTGCCCCGAGGACCCGGACAGCTGCCGACGCCAGGTGTTCAGCTCGCCGCGGTTGTAGACGCCCTGGCTGATCTGGAGGTGGTGACCGGGGACGCCCTCGTGGTAGACCGTCGTCTTCTCGCGCCAGGTACCGAACTCGGTGACGCCCTGCGGCACGGACCACCACATGCGGCCGGCGCGCGAGAAGTCGTCGGACGGGCCGGTGTAGTAGATCCCGCCCTCTTGTGTGGGGGCGATCCGGCACTCGAGGCGCTTGATCGGGTCGGCGATGTCGAAGTACTTGCCGTCCATCGCCCGGATCGACTCGTCGCTCGTCTCCTGCATCCACCGCTGCAGGGCGTCGGTGCCGTGCAGCACCCGCGCCGGGTCGGCGTCGAGGACCTCGATAGCCCGGGCGACGCTCGCACCGGACTCGATGCGGTCGGCGATGCGCTCCTGCTCGTCACGCATCCGCGCGAGTTCCTCGATCCCCCACCGGTACGTCTCGTCGAGGTCGACGACCGCACCGAGGAAGCGCCGGGAGTGCAGCTCGTACGCCTCGCGCCCGACGGCGTCGACCGGCGTCGCGAGCGGCATCAGCTCGTGCTCGAGGAACTGCCCGAACGACCGGTACGCAGCAGCGGCGACCTCGGCCCCGCGGGCGAGCTCGGCCCGCAGCGGCTCGGGCACCGGACCGCCGTCGTCGAACGCGGCGCCGTCGACCAGCTGCCGGAAGACGCCGTCCGCCGCACCGGTGCGGGTGGCCTGCTCGGCGATGAGCGCGACCTGGCGACGGGCGGGCGTGACGTCCTCGCGCGTGCCCTCGAGCAGGGTCTCGCGGATGCCCTCGATCGCGTCGGGGAGCGCGTGCAGCCGACTCGCGATGTCCTGCCAGTCGGACTCGGTCGCGGTCGGCATGAGGTCGAGGACGTCGCGCACGGACTGCGCCGGGCTGGCGATGACGTTGAGGTCGCGGAGGTGGAGCTTGCGGTCGAAGGACTCCTGGACGAGGTCGAGCTCGGCGCCGAGGTCGGTCTTCGTCACCTCGTCGACGGCGTCCACCGCGTCGGCGGCGTCCAGCGCACGCTTCGCGGCGCGCGCCGCGTCCGCCATGGCCGCCGCACCGGCGGGCGACGTGTCGCCGTACTCCCCCGTGCGCCCCGGGACACCGATGTACGTGGCGACGGTCGGGTCGAGGTCGACGAGGGTGGACACCCAGTCCTCGGCGACGCGGTCGACGGCGGAGGGCTGGCGGACGGGACGGTCATCGGTCATGCTCACGACCCTATCCACGACCGCTCACGACGCGGAACCTGCGGGACGGGAGGCGCGGTGCGGGCCGGCACCGTCCCTCCGCGTCCGGCAGGCGGTCGCGCCTCAGTGCGCAGCGGCTTCCCAGTTCGGGCCGACGCCCACGGACACGTCCAGCGGGACGGTCAGCTCGGCCGCGCCGCCCATGCGGGTCCGGAGGATCTCCTCGACCCGCTCCTGCTCGCCGGGCGCGACCTCGAGGATGAGCTCGTCGTGCACCTGCAGCAGCAGGTGCGACGCGAGCCCGCCGTCGCGGAGGTCGGCGGCGACGCCGAGCATCGCGATCTTCATGATGTCGGCCGCCGAGCCCTGGATCGGCGCGTTCAGCGCCGCGCGCTCGGCGTTCTCGCGGAGGACGCGGTTCGGGCTCTTCAGGTCGGGGAACGGGCGACGGCGACCGAAGATGGTCTCGGTGTAGCCGTCCTCGCGCGCCTGCTCGACGACACCGCGCAGGTAGTCGCGCACCGCGCCGAACCGGGCGAAGTACTCGTTCATGAGGGTGCGCGCCTCGGACTGCTCGATGCGGAGCTGCTTCGACAGGCCGAACGGGCTGAGGCCGTAGGCGAGGCCGTACGACATCGCCTTGACCTTCGTGCGCATCTCGGGCGTGACGTCGGCCGGCTCGACCGAGAACACCCGGGCGCCGACGAACCGGTGCAGGTCCTCGCCCTCGTTGAAGGCCTGGATGAGACCCGGGTCACCGGACAGGTGCGCCATGATGCGCATCTCGATCTGCGAGTAGTCGGCCGTGATGAGCGTCGTGTAGGGCTCGGCGACGGCGAACGCCGACCGGACCCGGCGCCCCACCGCGGTCTTCACCGGGATGTTCTGCAGGTTCGGGTCGGTCGACGAGATGCGGCCGGTGCTGCTGCCGGTCTGCTCGTACCGGGTGTGGATGCGTCCGTCGACGATCGCGGCGTCGAGCGTGTCCACGATCTGCCGGAGCTTCGTGGCGTCGCGGTGCTGGAGCAGCAGGCCGAGGAACGGGTGCGGGTGCTGTTCCTGCAGGTCGGCGAGGCTCGCGGCGTCGGTCGAGAACCCGGTCTTCGTCTTGCGGGTCTTCGGCATCGCGAGCTCGGTGAAGAGGACCTCTTGCAGCTGCTTCGGCGACCCGAGGTTCACCTCGTGCCCGATCTCGGCGAAGGCCTGCTGCGCGAGTTCGGCCGCGCGCTCCCCCAGGTCGTGCGACAGCCCGGTGAGCACCGGACGGTCGATCGCGACACCCGTGGTCTCCATGCCGGCGAGGACCGGGACGAGCGGGAGCTCGATGTCGTCGAGGACGGTGAGCGAGGACTCGTCGAGACGCGCACGCAGTGCGGTGGTGACCCGGAGCACGAACCACGCGTGCACGCCGACGTTCACCGGGTCGGTCTCGGGGACGAGCTGGTTCGGGTCGGCCGTGGGGAGCTCCTCGCCGAGTTCCTGGTAGACGAGGTCGGCGAGGGGCTGCCCCTGCTTGCCCGGCTGCGCGAGCCACCCCGTCAGGCGGGCGTCGCCGGCGATGCCGTTCACCTCGAAGCCGACCGTGGCGAGTGCCTTGATCGCGGTCTTGGCGTCGTGGAAGTGCTTCGGGGCGTCGGAGGCGAACCACGCCGACAGCTGCTCGTAGTCCTTCGCGCCGCTGCCGCCCGGGACGAGGACGGCGTCGTCGTGCGTGGCGATGCCGATCGCGCTGAGGCGTCCGTCGATGACCTCGACCGCGACGCCGTAGCCGTTCGCCGCCTCGGCCGCGTTGCGGCGCTCGAGCCAGTAGCCGAGTTCCTCGTCGATGAGGGTCTTGACCGCGGGCGGCGTCGGCGCACCGCTGTCGACCGAGCCCTCGACCGCGCTGGACTCCGACGGCTCGCCGGAGCCCGCGACCTTGAACACGCGGTCGAGCAGCGTGCGGAACTGCAGCTTCGCGAAGAGCTCGCGCACCGCGGCCTCGTCGAGGGGACGGAGTGCGACGTCAGCCGGCCCGACGGGCAGTTCCACGTCGTTCACGAGCCGGTTGAGCTTCCGGTTGCGGATCGCCCGGTCCTTCTGCTCGCGCAGGTTGTTGCCGACGACGCCCTTGATCTCGTCGGCGTGCTCGAGGACACCGTCGAGGGAGCCGTACGCCGTGATCCACTTCACCGCGGTCTTCTCGCCGACCTTGTCGATGCCGATGAGGTTGTCGCTGGTCTCGCCGACGAGCGCCGCGATGTCGGGGTACTGGTGCGGCTCGATGCCGTACCGCTCGTACACCTTGTCGCGGTCGTACCGGGTGAGCTCGGAGACGCCACGGACCGACGGGTACAGCAGCGTGACGTCGTCGTTCACGAGCTGGATCGAGTCGCGGTCGCCGGACACCACGTAGACCTGGTAGCCCTGTTCGGAGCCCTGGCGGGCGAAGGTGGCGAGGATGTCGTCGGCCTCGTAGTCCTCCTTCGTGACGGTGGTGATGCCCATCGCCTCGAGCGCCTGCTGGAGGAGCGGGATCTGGCCCTTGAACTCGGCCGGGGTCTCGGAGCGGGTGCCCTTGTAGTCCTCGTACTCACGCGTGCGGAACGAGAAGCGCGAGATGTCGAACGCGACCGCGAGGTGGGTCGGCTTCTCGCGCTGGAGGAGCATCAGCAGCATCGAGATGAAGCCGTGGATGGCGTTCGTGTGCTGCCCGTCGCGGTTCACGAAACTGTCGACCGGCAGCGCGTAGAAGGCCCGGAAGGCGAGCGAGTGGCCGTCGATGACCATGAGGGTAGGCTTTGCGGAGTCCGACACCCGGACAGCCTACCGACGCCATCCGACACGGGAGTCCGCCAGCGTGACCGATCGAGCTGCCACCACCGGGACCGTCGACGAGCGCCTCGCCGACCGTGGGATGGGCGAGCTCGCCGAGAAGATGGGCATGGTCATCACGGAGCTCACGGCCGAGCGCGCGGTGGGCACCATCCCGGTCGAGGGCAACCGTCAGCCCGTCGGACTCCTGCACGGCGGCGCCTACGTCGTCCTGGCCGAGAGCCTCGGGTCGATGGCCGCGAACGTGCACGCCGGTCCCGGCCGGTACGCGGTCGGCATCGAGCTGAACGCCTCGCACTCCCGGAGCGCCACGAGCGGCCTGGTCACCGGTACCTGCACGGCACTGCACCTGGGTAACACGCTCACCACGCACGAGATCGTCCTCACCGACGACCAGGGGCGGCGCTGCTCCACCGTGCGCATCACCAACATGATCCGCGAAGCCCGCTGACCCCGGCGGGCGTCACGAAGGAGTGACCCGTGCCCGCCACCGACTGGAGGATCGAACTGATCCTCGTCCCCGTCAGCGACGTCGACCGATCCCGCGAGTTCTACGAACGGATCGGCTTCTCGATCGACCACGACCAGCGCGTCTCCGACGAGCTCCGCTTCGTGCAGGCCACCCCGCCCGGGTCCGCCTGCTCCATCGCGTTCGGCGAGGGCATCATGTCCCCGGACGTCGCCCCCGGTTCGCTCAAGTCGATCCAGGTCGTCGTCCCGGACGCCGACGAGGCACTCGCGCACCTGCAGGGGCTCGGCGTCGATGCGATCGGCGTGGACGAGATGGCGTGGGGACGGTTCGTCTTCTTCACCGACCCCGACCGGAACGCGTGGACGCTGCAGCAGCTCCCGGCGCGCGGATGACGGGTCAGTCCTCGGGCGGGCGCTGCAGCAGCAGTCGGGCGTCGCCGAACCCGAGGCGGCGGTAGAGCGTCTCGCCCTCGACGCTCGAGTGCACCGACGTCCGCTCCGCACCGAGCTCGTCGGCGACGTCGAGCAACGCGGTCACGAGGCGCTTCGCGACGCCGGCGCCCCGCAGGTCGGGGTGGACGTAGACGGTCTGCACGTCCGCGGTCAGCCGTCGTCCGGGTCGGTCCGGCGTCGGGGGCCGTGCGACGAGCCCGAGCCACGCCATGCCGAGCACCCGGCCGTCGCGTTCAGCCACGACGCAGCGGTGCGAGTCGGGGTGGGCGGCGGCGAACGCCGACATCGCCTCGCGGTACTCGTCCGGCGTCACGCCCGGCGTCGCACCGCCTTCGTCGACGCTCCACCGCCATCGCAGGTCGGCCACCGCCGGCATGTCGTCGGGCCTGGAGGCACGGATCACCACGTCGTCCATGGCTCCACCCTGCCAGGTGGTCGGCCTGGTGCGCGCCCGGGTCGCTACTTCTTGGCGCTGAGCTGCTCGATGATCGCCTTGGCGACGTCGTGCATGGTCAGGCGGCGGTCCATCGAGGCCTTCTGGATCCAGCGGAACGCCTCGGGCTCGGTGAGGCCCATCTTCTCGTTGAGCAGGCCCTTGGCACGGTCGACGAGCTTGCGGGTCTCGAAGCGCTCGACGAGGTCGGCGACCTCGGCCTCGAGCGTGATGATCTGCTGGTGCCGCGAGAGGGCGATCTCGATCGCGGGCAGGAGGTCGTTCGGCGTGAACGGCTTCACGACGTAGGCGAGGGCGCCGGCCTCGGTCGCACGCTCGACGAGGTCCTTCTGGCTGAACGCCGTGAGGAGGACCACGGGGGCGATGTGGTTCTTCGAGAGCTTCTCGGCGGCGGAGATGCCGTCGAGCTGCGGCATCTTGACGTCCATCACGACGAGGTCGGGACGGAGGTCGGTCGCGAGCTGCACGGCGGTCTCGCCGTCACCCGCTTCGCCGACGACGTCGAACCCGTTGTCGCGGAGGATCTCGACGATGTCGAGGCGGATGAGCGACTCGTCCTCGGCGACGACGACGCGACGGGGTGCTGTTGCAGTTGCTTCTGTGTCACTCACACCCAGAAGCCTACTAGACGTCGGAAGTCGCAGTTGCGCAGTTGTACGAGTGGCGGGACTGCGGTACCGGGACTGTCCCGCACGCCGTGAGCTGCGTTGTACGAGTGGCGGGACTCGAACCCGCACGCCGTGAAGCAGAGCATTTTGAGTGCCCCGTGTCTACCATTCCACCACACTCGCGTAGGGCATCAGGCTAGCAGGACGCCCGCTCGCGGACGTGCACCGGCCGGCACCGTCGCACTCGCGGGCAGGCGCACGTCGAACACCGCGCCGCCCAGTTCTCCGTCGGCCCCGTGCGCGAGCGAACCGCCGTGCGCGACGGCGATCCCGCGCGCGATCGGCAGCCCGAGGCCGGCGCCGCCGGAGCGGGTGTCCCGAGCGTCCTCGAGCCGGACGAGTCGGTCGAACACGCGCTCGCGGTCGGCTGCCGGGATCCCGGGGCCGTCGTCCTCGACACGGAGTCGGGCCTCCTCCGGTCCCGCGTTGAGGCGGAGCCGGACCGTGCCGGTGCCCCCGGTGGCCCTCGCGGCGTTGTCGACCAGGTTGCTGAGCACCTGGGCGAGCCGGTCCGGGTCCACGTCGGCGTCGACCGGGTGCTCGGGGACCTCGACGCGCAGCTCCACGCCGGGCAACCGGATGCGGAGCCGCTCGGCCTCGGTGTCGAGCCAGTCGACGAGGTCCGTCCGGCGCCGGTCGAGGGCGATCCCCCGGTCCAGCCGCGCCATCGTCAGCATGTCGTCGACGAGCCGAGCCGCCCGGTCGGCCTGCCGCACGACGTGCACCGCGAGCAGCTCGTTCGTCTCCGGATCGTCCGGGCCGTTGCGCACGAGGGTGTCCGCCGCGGCCCGGACACCGGCGACCGGGGTCCGCAACTCGTGGGCGGCGTCCGACAGGAACGCGCGGACACGTTCCTCGGCGGCGACGGCCTGCGCCTCCGCACCCTCGACCGCGTCGAGCATCTCGTCGAGGGCGAGCGCCACCCGGCCGATCTCCGTGTCGGTGCGGGACGGCCGGAGTCGGCGTCCGCGGTCGCCCGCGGTGATGGACCGGGCCGCGGCGGTCATCTCGTCGAGCGGGCGCAGCGAGCGTCGGACGACGAGCACGACACCCACGACGGCGACGCCGAGGAAGGCGGCGGACGCGCCGCCCATCACCCAGCCGAGCTGCGCCAGGGTCTCCTGCACGTCGCGCGTGCCGGCGGTCAGCGTGATGCGGGTGCCGTCCTCGAGGTCCGAGCGGAGGGTCAGCACGCCGTCGTCCTCGTGCACCGACGACGACGTGATGGTCGCCCCGGCACTGTCGGACGAGCCGGTGGTCGACGGAGCCGCTGAGGACCGGGCCGCCGGTCCGGGCAGGCCCGTCGGGTCGGGTGGCCCCTTCCGCAACTGCTCGGGGCTGGGGCCGGCCTCGACCGCGGCGCCGTCGGGTTCGACGATCCGCACCGAGAGCCCCTGCGCCGACAACCGGTCGGCGAGGTCGCTCGCGTCGAGCACCCCGACGAGCGCGGCCGCGGCGGACGCCCGGTCACGCAGGCGGTCCTCGACCTGCGCGGTCAGTCGGGCGCCGAGGACGGCCTCGACCGCGACGACGAGGGCCGTCAGCAGGACCGCGAGGAGCACCAGGATCGCGACCACGGTTCGCAGCCGCAGCGAGGTCGTCCGCAGGCGTCCGTCGCGCATCACGCCGCACCCCGGTCCACCGCGAGCCGGTACCCGAGGCCCCGGACGGTGTGCACGAGCCGCGGCCCGTGCGCCTCCATCTTCCGCCGCAGTGCACTGAGGTGCACCTCGACCAGGTTGGGTGCGATGTCCTCGTAGCCCCAGACCTGGGTCGTGATCTGCCCCTTCGACACCGTCCGTCCGCGGCTCTCGGCGAGGAACCGGAGGAGTCGGAACTCGGTCGCGGTCAGGTCGAGCAGCACGCCGGCGCGGCGGACCGTGGAGCCGTCGGGGTCGAGCACGAGGTCGCCCACCTCGATCACGGACGGCACCCGTCCTCGGCGCCGGAGCACCGCCGTCACCCGGGCGACGAGTTCGGCCATCGCGAACGGCTTCACGACGTAGTCGTCCGCACCCTCGGCGAACCCGCGCAGTCGGTCGTCGAGCTCGTCCCGCGCGGTGGTCATCACGACGGCGGCGTCCGACCGGGCCCGGACGCGGGCGGCGAGCAGGATGCCGCTCGGCCCGGGGAGCATCCAGTCGAGCAGGACGAGGTCCGGGGCGGTGCGGTCGAGGTCGGCGGCGATGGAACGGCCGTCCGCGACCTCGGCGACGGAGAACCCCTCGGCGCGGAGGGTCGTCACGACGGCGGTGCGGAGGGAGTCGTCGTCCTCGACGACCAGGATGCGGGCGGGTGCGGTCACGGCGGACACCGTAGGTCGGCTCCGCCAGCACGGATCATGGAACGGCCTGGAGAAACCCTGTGCGCCACGAATGCTTCAGTCCTGCTTCAGATTCGAACCCGAGCGTCGTCCTCGTCGGCGGACCGACCCGGTCGACCGACGGACGAACAGGAGAACACCATGGAGAACGAACAGGGCACGAAGCGTCGCCGGACCCTCCGCGCGGTCGGGATCGGATCCGCAGCGGCGGCCGTGCTGGTCCTCGGCGGGATCGGGGTGAGCGCAGCAGTGGCCGCCCCCGCCACACCGAGCGCATCGGCGACCGGAGCACCCTCCGGCGCACCGACCGGCGCGCCCACGGACGGACCCGCCGCCGGGCCCGCCGGGAAGGGCGACACCGGCACCGCCCCGGGCTGCATCGCCGGGCCGCTCGCCGACGGGAAGGCGCCCACCCCGCCGAAGGACGGGAAGGCACCCAAGCCCCCGAAGGACGGCACGGCACCCACCCCGCCGAAGGACGGAACGGCACCGAAGCCGACGAAGGACGGAACGGCACCGAAGCCGACGAAGGACGGGAAGGTTCCGACCCCGCCGAAGGACGGCGAGGCACCGACCCCGCCGGCCGCACCCGACGCGGACGCGACCTCGACACCGGAGCCGACGACCGGGTCCTGACCACCCCGCACCCGCCGCGGGAGGCGCGCGTCGTCGGCCGACGGACCGACGTGTGCCGTGCCTCCCGAGCCGGCGGAGCCGTCCGCTCAGGGACGCTCGATCGCCTCGATCGCCTCGATCGCCTCGATCGCCGCCACCACGCCCGCCCGCCGCGGCGACCGACGCGGCAACGCCGCGAGCAGCGCCCGCAGCACCTGCTCGTCCGCCGCGCCGTCGGCGGTGCGTGCCCACGCCTGCAGCGCGTCCACCCCGCCGTCCTGGAGGAGCGACTCACGGAACCGGGACCGGACGCGGTCACGCAGGTCGTCGACCCCGGGCGACGCGGACCCCGGCAGGACCGGTCCGGTGTATCGATCGACGGCCTGGAGGCGCGCCCCGCGGTCGAGCGCGGTCAGGACCGTCTCGACGTCGGTCCGGATCCCCTCCAGGCGGTACGGCCTGGACGTCAGGCGCGCGTCGAGCGCGTGGTCGGCGAGGACACGGCGGAGCCGCACCACTTCGGCCCGCAGCGTCTGGACGGCGCGCGGGTCGCCGTAGACGGCGACCGCGAGGTCCGCGGCGGCCAGCCCCTGCGGGTTCGCGGCGAGCACCGCGAGGATCTCCGAGTGCCGCTCGGACAACGCGACCGACCGCGATCCGACGTGCAGCGTCGCGGTGTCGGACCCGAGCAGGGTGAGCTCGGCGGACGGGGCCGCAGCCGGACGGCGTGCGGTCCGGGCCGAGAGCGCCGCCAGTGCGAGTTCGGCCTCGGCCGCCGCGGCCGTCGCCGTCAGGAGCGGCAGCGTGTGGCGTTCGACGGCGCGGTCGTCGCCCGTGATGTCGAGCGCGCCGACCACCGTGCCCGCGGCGTCGCGGAGCGGGACCGCCGTGCAGGAGAACCCCTTCACGGCCGTCGCGTAGTGCTCCTCCGCATGGATCTGCACGGCGCGTCCGAGCCGGAGCGCGGTCCCCGGAGCACTCGTCCCGGCGCGTTCCTCCGCCCAGTCGGCACCGGGGACGAACCCCATGCCCTCCGCGGCGCGCCGGGCGGACCGTGCGCCGTCCACCCAGACGAGCCGACCCGATGCGTCCGCGAGGGCGACGACGCACCCCGCCGACCGGACGTCGTCGAGCAGCAGTCGTCGGACGACCGGCAGCGCGGTGCCGAGCGGACCGGCACGGCGGAGGGCGTCGAGTTCGTCCTCGCCGATCGAGGGCGTCGGCACGGTCTCGGGGTCGACGCGGGCGGAGCGACGCCAGGACGCGGCGACGAGCGGGCGGAGACCGGACGGTTCGCGCATGCGCCCTCCTGTCCGGTCCCCGTCGCGTCGTCGCGAGCGGTGCGGTCAGCCTACGTCCGGCACCCCGCTCGGGCCAGGGCCGGCGCTGAGCAGGCCGAGATCCGCGAGCTCGGCGTCGTCCAGCATCCGGGAGCGGGTGAGGAACCGCTTGCCCTCCGGCACCTCGAGGGAGAAGCCCGCGCCACGACCGTCCACGACGTCGATCGTGAGGTGGGTGTACTTCCAGTACTCGAACTGCGACCGCGACATGTACACCTCGACGGGCGCGATGCCGTCGACCTCGAGCGCGCCGAGGAGCACGTCGCCCGAGCCGGTCATGAACATGCCGACGGGGTAGCACATCGGGCTGGAGCCGTCGCAGCACCCGCCGGACTGGTGGAACATGAGCGGGCCGTGCCGGGCGGCGAGGGAGCGCAGGAGCTCCCCCGCCGCCGGCGTCACCGCCACGCGGGCGGTGGCGGGCCGGAGAGTCGGCTCGCTGTGGGTCGCGGGCCGGTCGTCGGTGTCGGGCATCAGAAGAAGCCCATCGGGCCCTCGGCGTAGGACACCAGCAGGTTCTTCGTCTGCTGGTAGTGCTCCAGCATCATCTTGTGGTTCTCCCGTCCGATGCCGGACTGCTTGTAGCCGCCGAACGCCGCTCCGGCCGGGTACTGGTGGTAGGTGTTCTCCCACACGCGCCCGGCCTGGATGTCACGGCCGGCGCGGTAGAGCGTGGTGGCCTCGCGGCTCCACACCCCGGCGCCGAGGCCGTACAGCGTGTCGTTGGCGATCGAGATCGCGTCGTCGTAGCCGCTGAAGCTCGTCAGCGCGAGGACCGGGCCGAAGATCTCCTCCTGGAAGATCCGCATCGAGTTGTCCCCCTCGAACACCGTCGGCGTGACGTAGTACCCGCCGGACAGCTCCCCGCCGAGGTCCGCCCGCTCGCCGCCGGTGAGGAGCTTCGCGCCCTCCTGCTTCCCGATGTCGATGTAGCTCAGGATCTTCTCGAGCTGGTCGTTCGACGCCTGCGCGCCGATCATCGTCGACAGGTCGAGCGGGTGCCCCTGCTTGACGGCGCGCACCCGGTCGAGGCCGTCCGCGACGAAGCCGTCGTAGATCTCTCTCGCCACGAGTGCCCGCGACGGGCAGGTGCAGACCTCGCCCTGGTTGAGGTTGAAGAACGCGAAGCCCTCGAGTGCCTTGTCGTAGAAGGCGTCCTGCTGCTGGGCGACGTCGGCGAAGAAGACGTTCGGGCTCTTGCCGCCGAGTTCGAGCGTCACGGGGATGAGGTTCTGCGACGCGTACTGCATGATGAGCCGGCCCGTGGTCGTCTCCCCCGTGAAGGCGACCTTGCGGATGTCCGGGTGCTGCGCGAGCGGTGCACCGACCTCGATGCCGAAGCCGTTCACGACGTTGAGGACACCGGCCGGGAGCAGGTCCCCGATCAGGTCGATGAGCACGTGGATGGACGCCGGCGTCTGCTCGGCCGGCTTCAGGACGACGCAGTTGCCCGCCGCCAGTGCCGGAGCGAGCTTCCACACCGCCATCAGGATGGGGAAGTTCCACGGGATGATCTGCCCGACGACGCCGAGCGGTTCGTGGAAGTGGTAGGCCACGGTGTCGTGGTCGATCTCCCCCGTCGAGCCCTCCTGCGCGCGGATCGCCCCGGCGAAGTAGCGGAAGTGGTCGATCGCCAGCGGGATGTCCGCGCCGATGGTCTCGCGGATGGGCTTGCCGTTCTCCCATGTCTCCGCGACCGCCAGGGCCTCGAGGTTCTGCTCCATCCGGTCCGCGATCGTGTTGAGGATGCCGGCGCGTTCGGCGACGCTCGTCCGACCCCAGGCCGGGAACGCCTTCCACGCGGCCTCGACCGCACGGTCGACGTCGGTGGAGTCGCCGCGGGCGATCTCGGTGAACACCTTGCCGGTGACGGGGGTGGGGTTCTCGAAGTACTGTCCCCCGGCCGGCGGGACGTACGCGCCGCCGATGTAGTGGTCGTACCGGGGGCGGTACGAGACGAGGGACCCCTCCTCGCCGGGTGCGGCGTAGGTGGATGGTGACGGTGCGATGGTCATGGTGGACACCTTTCGACGACTCTGTCGGGGCGCTGGGTCCGCGCCTGCCCGAACGCTACGGCGGCGCAGGTTGCATCCGGTTGCACCGCTTCGCGGCGCTTCGCCCTCCGCGCGACGAACCGACCGCTGCCGGCCGAGGTAGCGTCGGAGCGAGCAGACCTGACAGGGAGGAGTGCTCGTGGACTCTCGTGCCGTCCGCACGTTCCGCGTGTTCGTCATCGTCACCGCGGTCGTCGCCATCGCGCTCGGCATCGTCGCGATCGTCTGGCCACGGCCGTCGCTCGTCGTCGTCGCACTGCTGTTCGGCGTGTACCTCGTCGTGGCCGGCGCACTGCGGGTGTTCGCCGCGGTGCGGGGCCACGGCACGCCGCCGGTGTGGCGCTGGACCTCCGGCGTCGTCGGTGGCCTGGTCGGGGTCGCCGGACTCGTGACGCTGCTGGACCCCGCCGTCCCGCTCGTCGTCTACGCGGTGCTCGCCGGCGTCGGCTTCATCGTCGAGGGGATCGCGTCGTTGATCGGCGGCTTCGTGGGACACCCGGGGTCGTCGCGGGTCCCGTCGATCGTGAGCGGGGTGCTCTCGATCCTCGGGGGCGTGGTCGTGCTGGTCGCGCCGGGGCTCGCGCTGACCGTGTTCATGGTCTTCTCGGGCATCGCGCTCATCGTCGTCGGCGCCGCGGCCCTGCTGCTGCTCCCGCCCCGGGCGGCCGTCCGTCGCTAGCCCGGTGGGCCGGACGCGGCCTCGTCGGCTGTCGTCGGGCTAGGCGCTGCCCGTCCCGAACAGCAGCCCGAGCCCGTAGGTGACCGCCGCGGCACCGAACCCGATCGCGAGCTGCCGGAGCGCCCGACGCAGCGGCGACGCACCGCTCAGCACGCCGACCACCGCGCCCGTACCGAGCAGGGCGATCCCGACGAGGAGCGCCGCGACCGCGATCGCCGCCCATCCCTCGAGGCCGAACAGGTACGGGAGCACCGGGATGATCGCCCCCGACGCGAAGAAGCAGAAGCTCGAGACCGCCGCGCTCATGCCGTTGCCGATGGCCTCGTGGTCGTCCACGGGCGCCGTACCCGTCACCGCGGCTCCGCCGAGGACGTCGTCGGCGTGCTGCTGGGCCTCGGCCTCGGACATGCCCCGAGCCCGGTACACGAGGGCGAGCTCGTTCGCGTCGACGTCGAGGTCCGCGACGGCCCGGCCGGCTTCGGGGTGCGGGGCCGATGCCGTGAGGAGCTCGCGCTGCGACCGCACCGAGACGTACTCCCCCGCCCCCATCGACAGCGCGCCGGCGAGGAGTCCCGCGATGCCGCTCAGGAGGACGAAGTGCCGGTCGGCCCCGGACGCGCTGACGCCGATGATGAGCGCCAGGTTCGACACGAGGCCGTCGTTCGCGCCGAACACCGCGGCACGGAAGGTGCCGGACAGGCGCATCCGCCCGCGGTTGGCGAGCCCGCGGACGACCTCGCCGTGGATCCGTTCGTCGGCCGCCATGCTCGCGGTCGCGTCGGCGTCGTCGGCGTAGGGCGAACGGTCCTCGGCGCGCTGCATGAGCGCGAGGACGAACACCGACCCGAATCGCTTCGCCAGCGACGCGAGCACCCGGGTGCGGAGGCTCCCGCGCTGCGGCCGCCCGACGTCGTCGCCGAGCAGGTCGAGCCAGTGCTGCTCGTGCCGTCCCTCGGCCTCGGCCAGGGCGGACAGGATCTCGCGTTCCTCACCGTGTCGCCGGGCGGCGAGGTTCCGGTAGACGGCGGCTTCCGCCCGCTCGTCCGCCAGGTAGCGACGCCAGCGTCGGACGTCGGTGCGCTGGGCGGTGGGTCGGGACTGGAGGCTCACACCGGCCATCCTGCCCGCTCGCGCGACCGCGTGGTCACGCGGCCGCGGGGCGGAACGCGACAGGGCGCGGACCGGAGGCTGCGTGCGTCGCCGCACCGTGCCTCCCGTCCGCGCCCTGTCGGGACGCGACGCGACGTCAGTCGCGCACGTAGGCCGGAGCGGCCTCGGCGTGGGCGTCGCCCACGCGGTGCACGCGCAGGTCGTTCGTCGACCCCTCGATGCCGGGAGGGGAACCGGCCGTCACGATCACGCGGTCCCCGGGGGCGGCGAGGCCGTTCTCGAGGAGGACGTCGTCCACCTGCGAGAAGAGCTCATCGGTGTGGGTCTTGCGCTCGACGAGGAACGAGCGCACACCCCAGGTGAGGGCCATGCGGCGACGCGTCGCCTCGTTCGGGGTGAACGCGATGATCGGCAGGCCGTGGCGCAGACGCGACATGCGGCGGGCCGAGTCGCCGGACTCGGTGAACACGCAGAGGTACGAGGCCTCGGTGAACTCCGCGATCTCGACCGCGGCGAGCGTGATCGCCCCGCCGAGGGTGCGCG
This sequence comes from Curtobacterium sp. 320, assembly GCF_031455235.1. Taxonomy (NCBI): domain Bacteria; kingdom Bacillati; phylum Actinomycetota; class Actinomycetes; order Micrococcales; family Microbacteriaceae; genus Curtobacterium; species Curtobacterium sp. 320. Next base: position 134,402 of record NZ_JAVDSI010000004.1, read on the forward strand.
GCTTGGTGCCGAGCGGCGCGATGCGCTCGAGGCCGTGGTCCTCGGTGGACTCGACGATGCGGGCCATCGTGCGGACCGTCTGCACCGGGTACTCGCCGACGCTGGTCTCGCCCGAGAGCATGACCGCGTCCGCACCGTCGAGCACGGCGTTCGCGACGTCGGAGGTCTCGGCGCGGGTCGGGATCGGCGACGAGATCATCGACTCGAGCATCTGGGTCGCGACGATGACCGGCTTCGCCATGCGGCGGGCGAGCTCGACGGCGCGCTTCTGCACGATCGGGACGGCCTCGAGCGGGAGCTCCACACCGAGGTCACCGCGGGCGACCATGATGCTGTCGAACGCGTCGATGATCTCCTCGAGCGCGTCGACGGCCTGCGGCTTCTCGATCTTCGCGATCACGGGGAGGCGCTTGCCCTCTTCGTCCATGATCTCGTGGGCACGCTCGACGTCGGCGGCGTTGCGCACGAACGACAGCGCGATGAGGTCGGCACCCTGGCGGATGCCCCAGCGGAGGTCCGCCTCGTCCTTCTCGCTGAGGGCGGGGACGTTCACGGCGACGCCGGGCAGGTTGATGCCCTTGTTGTTGGACACGGTGCCGCCGACGACGACCTCGGTGCGGACGCGCACACCGTCGGTGTCGAGCACGCGGAGGCGGACCCGGCCGTCGTCGATGAGCAGCGGGTCACCGGGCTTGACGTCCTGCGGGAGGCCCTTGAAGGTCGTGCCGCAGATCTCCTTCGAGCCGGGGACGTCCTCGGTGGTGATGGTGAACACGTCGCCGACCGCGAGGTCGTGCGGGCCGTCGGCGAACTTCGCGAGGCGGATCTTCGGACCCTGCAGGTCGACGAGGATCGCGACGGGCTTGCCGAGCTCCTCGGCGGCGCGACGGACGTTCTCGTAGTTGGCCTCGTGGACGCTGTAGTCACCGTGGCTGAGGTTGAGGCGGGCGACGTCGACGCCTGCCTCGATGATCTCCTTGACGGTCTCGTACTCCGACGTTGCCGGTCCGAGCGTCGAAACGATCTTTGCGCGTCTCAATGGATTCCTTCGTGGTGGTGGATGGTGCTTGGGTTTCCGCGCTGTGGGGCCGCGCGGAACGAAGCGAGGCCACCAGCACCCTATCGAGTGCCGGTGGCCTGTCGCTCACTGCTGGGTGGGCATCGGGTGGACGTCCATCGTCAGACCGAGATCGCCCGGTCGGTCGCCTTGACCGGAGCCGGGAGGATCGTCGAGCCCTCGAGGTACTCGTCGACCTTCGCGGCGGCGGCCCGGCCCTCGGCGATCGCCCACACGATGAGCGACTGCCCACGACCGGCGTCACCCGCGACGAAGACGCCCGGCTCGTTGGTCGTGTAGTCGGCCTGGCGGGCGACGGCACCGGAGACCGTCACGGGCAGGCCGAGCTGCGGCGCCAGCGTGTCGGTCTCGGGACCGGTGAAGCCCATGGCGACGAGGACGAGGTCCGCGGGGATCTCGCGCTCGCTGCCGGCCTTCGGGACCCGGCGGCCGTCGAGGTACTCGGTCTCGGCGACGCGGAGCGCCCGGACCTCGCCGGCCTCGTTCGCGAGGAACTCGACGGTGGACGCGAGGTAGTAGCGTTCGCCGCCCTCTTCATGGGCGCTCGTGACCTCGAACACGGTCGGGAACATCGGCCACGGCTGCTCGGACGGACGCTCCAGCGGCGGCTGCTTGCCGATCGCGAGGTTCGTCACGCTGAGCGCACCCTGCCGGTGGGCGGTCCCGATGCAGTCCGCACCGGTGTCGCCGCCGCCGATGACGACGACGTGCTTGCCCTCGGCCGTGACCTGGTTGTCGACGGTCGTGCCGGCGTTCGCCTTGTTCTGCTGCACGAGGTAGTCCATCGCGAAGTGCACGCCGGCGAGGTCGCGCCCCGGGATCGGCAGGTCGCGCGGGACCGTGGCGCCGGTGGCGACGACGACCGCGTCGTACCGGGACTTCAGGTCGTCCCAGGTGATGTCGCGCCCGATCTCGACGCCCGCACGGAAGCGGGTGCCCTCGGCCTGCATCTGGGCGAGCCGCGCGTCGATCTGACGCTTCTCCATCTTGAAGTCCGGGATGCCGTAGCGGAGCAGACCACCGATGCGGTCGTCGCGCTCGTACACCGCGACGGTGTGGCCGGCGCGGGTCAGCTGCTGTGCGGCGGCGAGCCCGGCGGGACCGGACCCGACGACCGCGACGGTCTTGCCGGTCAGGCGCTCCGGCGGGTGGGGCGTGACCCAGCCGTTCTGGAACGCCTCGTCGATGATCGAGACCTCGACCTGCTTGATCGTCACCGGCGGCTGGTTGATGCCGAGCACGCAGGACGCCTCGCACGGAGCCGGGCAGAGCCGACCCGTGAACTCCGGGAAGTTGTTCGTCGCGTGGAGTCGCTCGATCGCCTGCCGGCCCTCGCCGCGCCAGGTGAGGTCGTTCCACTCGGGGATGAGGTTGCCGAGCGGGCACCCCTGGTGGCAGAACGGGACGCCGCAGTCCATGCAGCGTCCGGCCTGTCGCTTGAGCGCGCCGGACTCCTGCTGCTCGTAGACCTCTTTCCAGTCCATGAGCCGCACGGGTACGGGTCGTCGGGCCGGGAGCTCGCGCTCCTGGACCTTCAGGAATCCCTTGGGGTCAGCCACCGGTCACCTCCAGAATGCGGTTCCAGACGACGTCGCCGTCCGGGTCGAGGCCCTCGTCGACGGCCTGCTGTCGGGTCTCGAGCACGGCCGCGTAGTCCCGCGGCAGCACCTTGACGAAGTCGCTCAGGTCACCGGACTCGAGCAGTTCGCTCGCGAGGGTCGACCCGGTCTCGGCAGCGTGCCGCGCGAGCAGGTCGTTCACGATCTCGACGTCGGCGCTGTCGAGCGGCTCGAGCCGGAGTTCACCGGACGCGAGCGAGTCGGTGTTCACGTGCTCTTCCCGCAGGCCGCGGACGTACGCGGTCCCGCCGGACATGCCGGCACCGAGGTTCCGACCCGTCTCGCCGAGGATCAGGGCGAGCCCACCGGTCATGTACTCGAGCGCGTGGTCCCCCACGCCCTCGACGACGGCGGTCGCACCGGAGTTGCGCACCAGGAAGCGTTCACCCACGATGCCGCGGATGAACATGCTGCCCTGGGTCGCGCCGTAGCCGATGACGTTGCCGGCGATGACGTTCTGCGCGGGGTCGAAGCCACTGCCCGCGTCGGGACGGACCACGATCTCGCCGCCGGACAGCCCCTTGCCCACGTAGTCGTTGCTGTCCCCGACCAGGCGGAGCGTGACGCCCGCCGGCAGGAACGCGCCGAGCGACTGCCCGGCGGAACCGCGCAACGTCACGTCGATCGACCCCGACGGCAGGCCGTTCTCGCCGTGGCGGAGCGTGACCTCGTGGCCGAGCATCGTGCCGACCGCGCGCTCCGTGTTCCGGATCGGCAGGTCGAGCGCGATCGTCCCCCCGTGCTCGAGGACGTCGGCCGTCTGCTGGATGAGCTGCACGTCGAAGTGCTGCTCCAGCTCGTGGTCCTGGTCGCGCTGGTGCCGGCGGGGCTCGTCGGCATCGAACCGCGGTCCCTTGAGCACGGGCTCGAGGTCGAGGCCGGACGCCTTCCAGTGCTCGACCGCGCGGTCGACGTCGAGGGCGTCGGCGTGGCCGATCGCCTCTTCGAGGGACCGGAAGCCGAGCTCGGCGAGGAGCTCGCGGACCTCTTGCGCGATGAACTCGAAGAAGTTCACGACGAACTCCGGCTTGCCGCTGAAGCGCTTGCGGAGCTCGGGGTTCTGGGTCGCGACGCCGACCGGGCACGTGTCGAGGTGGCACACCCGCATGAGGATGCAGCCCTCGACCACGAGCGGCGCGGTCGCGAAGCCGTACTCCTCGGCGCCGAGCAGCGCGGCCACGACGACGTCACGGCCGGTCTTCATCTGCCCGTCGACCTGCACGACGACGCGGTCGCGCATGCCGTTGAGCATGAGCGTCTGCTGCGTCTCGGCGAGGCCGATCTCCCACGGGGTGCCCGCGTGCTTGAGCGAGTTCAGCGGCGACGCACCGGTCCCGCCGTCGTGCCCGGAGACCAGGACGACGTCGGCGAGGGCCTTCGTCACACCGGCGGCCACCGCCCCGATGCCCGACTGGCTCACGAGCTTCACGTGGACGCGTGCGGACGGGTTCGCCCGCTTGACGTCGAAGATCAGCTGCTTGAGGTCCTCGATCGAGTAGATGTCGTGGTGCGGCGGCGGCGAGATCAGGCCGACACCCGCGGTCGCGTGCCGGGTGCGGGCCACCCACGGGTACACCTTGGTCGGAGGCAGCTGCCCGCCCTCGCCCGGCTTCGCACCCTGCGCCATCTTCAGCTGGATGTCGGTCGCGTGCGTCAGGTACATGCTCGTGACGCCGAACCGCCCGGACGCGACCTGCTTGATCGCGCTCCGACGCTCGGGGTCGAGCAGGCGGTCGACGTCCTCGCCGCCCTCGCCCGTGTTCGACCGGCCGCCGAGGCGGTTCATCGCGATCGCGAGCGTCTCGTGGGCTTCCTTCGAGATGGACCCGTAGGACATCGCACCGGTGTTGAACCGCTTGACGATCGACTCGATCGGCTCGACCTCGTCCAGCGGGACCGGCTTGCGGGCACCCTGCGCGAAGCGGAAGAGGCCGCGGAGCGTCATCAGCTGCTCGGACTGGTCGTCGACCGCCTGCGAGTACTCGCGGAAGATGTCGTAGCGACGGGAGCGCGTCGCGTGCTGCAGCCGGAACACGGTGTCCGGGTTGAAGAGGTGCGGCGGGCCTTCGCGACGCCACTGGTACTCGCCGCCGGTCTGCAGGCGCTCGTGCGAGAGGACCGCGCCGTCCTGCGGGTACGCCTGGGCGTGCCGCTCGGCGTTCTCCTTCGCGATGACCTCGATGCCGACGCCGCCGAGGATCGACGAGGTCCCGGTGAAGTACCGGTCGACGAACTCCTGGCTGAGCCCGACGGCCTCGAACGCCTGCGCGCCGGCGTAGCTCGACACCGTCGAGATGCCCATCTTCGACATGATCTTCAGCACGCCCTTGCCGAGCGCCTTGATCACGTTCTTGACGGCCTGCTCCGGCGTGATGCCGCTGATCATGCCCTGGCGGACGAGGATCTCGCAGGTCTCCATCGCCAGGTACGGGTTGATCGCCGAGGCGCCGTAGCCGATGAGGGTCGCGACGTGGTGGACCTCGCGCACGTCACCGGCCTCGACGATGAGCCCGACCTTCATGCGCTGCTCGGTGCGGATCAGGTGGTGGTGCACGGCGGCGAGCAGCAGCAGGCTGGGCACCGGTGCCTGTTCGGCGTTGCCGTCGCGGTCGGACAGCACGATGAACTGCTTGCCGGCCTCGATCGCCGCGTCGACCTCGTCGCAGACCGCGGCGATGCGCTTCTGCATGGCCTTCTTGCCGGCGTCGACGCGGTACAGGCCCTTGATCGTCACGGTCAGGTGGCGACCGGACTCGGTCTCGAAGTGCTGGATCTTGGCGAGCTCGTCGTTGTCGATCACGGGGAAGTCGAGCGTGATCTGCTTCGCGTGCTCGGGGCCGGCGCTCAGGAGGTTGCGCTCCGGCCCGAGTCCCATGCCCATCGAGGTGATGACCTGCTCGCGGATCGAGTCGAGCGGCGGGTTCGTCACCTGGGCGAACTGCTGGGTGAAGTAGTCGAAGAGCAGCCGGGGACGCTGGGACAGCACCGCGATCGGCGTGTCCGAGCCCATCGCCCCGAGCGGCTCCGCTCCGGTCTGCGCCATCGGACGCAGCAGGATGCGGACCTCTTCCTCGGTGTAGCCGAAGGCGCGCTGCCGACGGGTCACCGAAGCGGGCGTGTGCACGATGTGCTCGCGGTCCGGCAGGTCACCGAGGTTGATCCGGCCGCCGTCGAGCCACTCGCCCCACGGGCCGGACGTGGCCAGCTCGCGCTTGACCTCGTCGTCCTCGATGATGCGGCCGGCCTCGGTGTCGACGAGGAACATCCGGCCGGGACGGAGCCGGCCCTTGCGCACGACCTTGTCCGCCGGCACGTCGATGACGCCCGTCTCGGAGCCCATGACGATCAGACCGTCGTCGGTCACCAGGAAGCGACCGGGGCGCAGGCCGTTGCGGTCGAGGGTGGCGCCGACGAGCGTGCCGTCGGTGAACGTGATGGCTGCCGGGCCGTCCCACGGCTCCATGAGCATCGAGTGGTACTCGTAGAACGCCCGGAGCTCGGGGTCCATCCCGACCTGGTTCTCCCACGCTTCGGGGACCATCATCGACACCGCGTGCGGCAGCGACCGGCCGGTGAGCGTCAGGAGCTCGAGCACCTCGTCGAAGGACGCCGAGTCGCTGGCGCCCGGGCTGACGATCGGCAGCAGGGGCGCCATGTCGCCGAGCAGTTCGCTCTGCAGCTGCGACTGCCGGGCCCGCATCCAGTTGCGGTTGCCACGGACGGTGTTGATCTCACCGTTGTGCGCGAGCGTGCGGAACGGCTGCGCGAGCGGCCACGAGGGGAACGTGTTCGTGGAGTAGCGGGAGTGCACGATCGCGAGCTTCGACGCGAAGCGCTCGTCGCTGAGGTCCGGGTAGAACGGCTCGAGCTGGAGCGTCGTGACCATGCCCTTGTAGACCATGGTCCGGCTCGACAGCGACATGAAGTAGACCTCGGTGTCGTGCTCGGCACGCTTCCGGAGGCGGAAGGCCTGGCGGTCGAGCGCGACGCCGCTCCACGACGCGCCGTGCACGTCGTGCCGGATCGAGGCGACGAAGAGCTGCTCGAACGCGGGCATCGCCGCACGGGCCAGGGTACCGAGGACCTCGGGTCGGACGGGGACCTCGCGCCAGCCGAGGACCCGCAGGCCCTCTTCACGCGCGAGTCGCTCGACAGCGCCCTTCACCGCGTGGCGGTCGTCCTCGTCGACGGGCAGGTACGCGGTACCGACCGCGTACTCCCCCGCCGCTGGAAGGTCGAAGGACACCTCGGCGCGGAAGAACTCGTCGGGCACCTGGCAGAGGATGCCCGCACCGTCGCCGGTCCCGGCGTCCGAACCGACCGCGCCCCGGTGTTCGAGGTTGCGCAGCGCACCGAGGGCGGCGTCGACGATGTCGTGCCCGGCTGTGCCGCGGAGCGTCGCGACCATCGCCAGGCCGCACGCGTCCTTCTCGTTCGCCGGGTCGTACATGCCCGTGGCGTCCGGGATCGCGGAGAACCGACGGTGCGGCGGCACGAGTGCCGCCGGGGACTGGGGTGGCTGGAGCGCCATGGGGAACCGTCCTCACGAGGAAGTGGAACAGGGACAGCGGTGGCCCGGTGGTGCGTTCCGCCCAGATGGGCGGGACTGGTGCCCGTGCCCGCCGTCAGTGAGTTGCCCTGGCGGCGTGCGAGGTGTCGGACCCGCTTGTGGTGGGTCCGGGAGGTGCTGCTGACACTCGTGACCGATCGGGATCGGTCACGCAGGAGGGGTGCTTCCTACGCGCGGCCAGCGGTGCTGCTGGTGACCGGATCGGAGTCGGTGACGGCCGCCGGAGCGTCGTCGTCGGACTCTGACCAGGTGTCGTCCGAGTCTACCCCGGACTTCGAGCGGGGCTCGCGACCGGGCAGGTACGGACTCGGCTCCTTGCCGAGGTGCCGCTTGGACTGGACGAGGAAGATGATGATGCCCAGCAGGATCGCCGCGAAGGACATCCAAACGTTCGTCCGGATGCCGAAGAACGTCTCGCTCGTGTCGACGCGGATGGACTCGAGGACCGAGCGACCGATGCCGTACCAGATCAGGTAGAGCGACAGGACCTTGCCCCACTGCAGGCGGAACTTCTTGTCGAGCAGCAGGATCACGACGACGCCGACGACGTTCCAGATGATCTCGTAGAGGAACGTCGGGTGGAACAGCGTGCCCTCGGGCAGGCCCTTCGGGAACGCCGCGTTCGACGACTCGATCTGCAGGCCCCACGGCAGGCTGGTCGGCATGCCGAAGAGCTCGTGGTTGAAGTAGTTGCCGAGGCGACCGAACGCCTGGGCGAGCAGCACGCCCGGCACGACGGCGTCGATGAACGCGGTGAACCGCAGGCCGACCTGGCGGCAGCCGATGTAGGCGCCGACCGAACCGAGGATGAGCGCGCCGAAGATGGCGAGGCCGCCCTCCCAGATGTAGAGGAAGGACAGCGGGTCGCGCCCGGGACCGAAGTAGTCGCTGACGTGGGTGAACACGTGGAACAGGCGACCGCCGATGATCCCGGCGGGGACGGCCCAGATCGCGATGTCGATGATGATCCAGCGCTCGACGCCGCGCGCGTTGAGCCGGCGGTTCGCGAGGATGACCGCGGCGACGATGCCGAGCAGGATGCAGATCGCGTAGGCGTGGATGCGGAAGTCGAGCGGCAGCGACCAACCGAACGCGTCGCGCAGCCAGGCGGTCAGGTCGAAGTACTGCCACGCGGTGCTCGGGCTCGGGATGCTCAGGAGGGGCATGGAGGTGCTGTCGCCTTTCGGTGCTGGCTGGGCGCGGTGCCGACGTGCCGTCGGCCCCGCTCACTGTAGCGCGGGAGGTGCGTGCGGCAGGAACCGAGGGCCCGGTCCTGTGGAAACTGTGACCGACGGGAGGCACGGTGCGGGCGGGACGCGTCGCTCACCCGCACCGCGGTGCAGGTGGGCCGACGGGGTCGCCGGCACCGCGCCTCCTGGACGTCAGCGGCGCTGCGCGCCCGAGGTGAGGTCGGCTGCCCGGTCGGCCACGCCCTGCACGCCGAGGTCCGCCAGGGCCCGGACGAAGGCGGAGCCGATGATGGCGCCGTCGGCGTACTCGAGGACCTCGCCGACCTGCTCCGCCGTCGAGATGCCGAGACCGACGCACGTACGCTCGACCCCGGCGTCGCGGAGCCGCGACACGACGGTGCGGGCTGCGACGTCCACGCCCTCGCGCGCGCCGGTGACGCCCATCGTGGAGACGGCGTAGACGAACCCGCGGCTGGACCGGACCGCCTGCTGCATGCGCGTGTCCGACGAGGACGGGGCTGCGAGGAACACCCGGTCCAGGCCGGTGCGCTCCGACTCGCGGATCCACTCGGCGCCCTCGTCGGGGATGAGGTCCGGCGTGATGAGCCCGGCGGCCCCCGCGGCGACGAGGTCGTCGGCGAACCGCTCGACGCCGTACCGGAGCACCGGGTTCCAGTAGGTCATCACGAGCACGGGCACGTTCGCACGCTCGGTGATCTGGTGCACGGCGTCGAAGACCTGCGCGACGCGGAAGCCGTTCGCCAGGCTCTCCTCTGCCGCCCGCTGGATGACCGGGCCGTCCATCACCGGGTCGGAGTACGGCAGGCCGAGCTCGATGACGTCGACGCCGTTCTCGGCCAGGGCCACGGCGGCGTCGACGCTCGTCTGCACGTCGGGGTAGCCGGCGGGCAGGTAGCCGACGACGGCCCCCGCGCGCTCGGCGTTGGCGGTGTCGATCGTCGTCGCGACCGTCTGGTTCGTGGTCACAGCTGCACCGCGTTCTCGTCGAGGATGCCGAAGTAGCGACTGGCGGACGCGACGTCCTTGTCGCCCCGGCCGGACAGGTTCACGAGGATGACGCCCTCTGGACCGAGCTCCTTGCCGAGCTTGATCGCCCCGGCGAGGGCGTGCGAGGACTCGATCGCCGGCAGGATGCCCTCGGTGCGGCTCAGCAGGCGGAAGGCCTCCATCGCCTCGTCGTCGGTGATCGGCTCGTACTTCGCACGCCCGATCGAGGCGAGGTAGGCGTGCTCCGGCCCGACGCTCGGGTAGTCGAGCCCGGCGGAGATGCTGTGGCTCTCGATCGTCTGGCCGTCCTCGTCCTGCATGAGGTAGGACTTCGTGCCCTGGAGGACGCCCTCGCGACCGAGCGTGATGCTCGCGGCGTGCCGGCCGGTCTCGACGCCGTCGCCACCGGCCTCGAAGCCGTGCAGCGCGACGGACTCGTCGTCGAGGAAGGCCTCGAAGATGCCCATGGCGTTCGAGCCGCCGCCGACGCACGCGGCGACCGCGTCCGGCAGGCGCCCGACCCGGTCGAGGACCTGCTGGCGGGCCTCTTCGCCGATGACCTTGTGGAACTCGCGCACCATCTCGGGGAACGGGTGCGGGCCGGCGACGGTGCCGAGCAGGTAGTGCGTGGAGTCGACGTTGGCGACCCAGTCGCGCAGGGCGTCGTTGATGGCGTCCTTCAGCGTGCGGGAGCCGGTCTCGACCGGGATCACCTCGGCACCGAGCAAGCGCATCCGGGCGACGTTCAACGCCTGGCGCTCGGTGTCGACGGCGCCCATGTAGACGACGCAGTCCATGCCGAAGAGCGCCGCCGCGGTGGCCGTCGCGACGCCGTGCTGGCCGGCGCCGGTCTCGGCGATGAGGCGTGTCTTGCCGAGGCGCTTCGCCACGAGGGCCTGACCGAGCACGTTGTTGATCTTGTGCGAGCCGGTGTGGTTGAGGTCCTCGCGCTTGAGGATGATCCGGGCCCCGCCGGCGTGCTTGGCGAACCGGGGCACCTCGGTGATGATCGAGGGTCGCCCGGTGTAGTCGCGCTGGAGCGTGTCGAGCTCGTCGCGGAAGGCCGGGTCCGCCCAGGCCTCGCGGAACGCCGCTTCGAGTTCGTCGAGCGCGAGGACGAGCGACTCGGGGACGAACCGCCCGCCGAAGTCGCCGAAGTACGGTCCGTGCAGGTCGCGGAGTGAGGTCACGATGGGTCTCCCGGGACACGCCCGGCGAACCGGGCTGGGATGGATGCTGTCGTCGGTCAGTCGCGGTCGGCGGCTGCGATGAACGACGCGAGTGTGGCAGCGGGGTCGTCGCCCGTCACGAGCGCCTCCCCCACCAGGACGACGTCGGCGCCGGCGGCACGGTAGTGCGCGACGTCGGCCGGACCGGCGACCGCGGACTCGGCGACGCGCACGACCCCGTCGGGGATGCGGTCGGCGAGCGATCCGAACAGGTCGCGGTCGAGCGAGAAGTCGGTCAGGTCGCGGGCGTTCACCCCGAGGATCCGGGCGCCGGCGTCGAGGCCGCGTGAGACCTCGTCCGCCGAGTGCGCCTCGACCAGGACGCGCATGCCGAGTTCTTCCGCCAGGGCGTGGAGCTCGACCAGCTGCTGCTGCTCGAGCGCCGCCACGATGAGCAGGACGACGTCGGCACCGGACGCCCGGGCCTCGATCACCTGGTACGGGTCGGCGATGAAGTCCTTGCGGAGGACGGGGACGCCCACCCGCGCCTTGACCGCTTCGAGGTCGGCGAGGCTGCCGAGGAACTTGCGCCCCTCGGTCAGGACACTGATCGTCGAGGCACCGCCGCGCTCGTAGTCGGCGGCGAGGGACGCGGGGTCCTCGATCGGGGCCATGGACCCGCGGGACGGGCTGGCACGCTTGACCTCGGCGAGGATCTTCACCCGGTCGCCGGGGGCCAGGAACGTGAGGGCGTCGAGCGGGGACGCCACGCGGTCCAGGTCGCGTTCGACGTCCGCGTAGGGACGGTCGACGCGACGGGCCGCGGCGTCCTCGAGCGCGCCCGCGACGAGGGTCTCGAGCACGTTCGGCATGCCGGACCTACTCGGAGTGGTGCTTGGGGACGAACTTCGGGCCGTCGACGCCGTAGCCCGCCTTCTTCATGACGCCACCGACGATGAGGCCGATGAGCACCACGCCGGCGGAGGCCCAGACGCCCCACGGCTGGTCGAACCAGAAGAACAGCGTGCCGGCCGCGAATCCGATCAGCATGATCACGACGGCGGTCCAGGCTGCCGGCGAGTGGCCTTCGCCGAGTTCTGCGGGCTCAGTGTTGCTCACGGTGCTCCTCGTTCTGCTTCGACGCCGTCGTTCGACCGGCGTCCGTTCGATCCTACCGTGTCGTCCGGGGCCGCTCCGGCAGCGTCCGCGCTCGCGTCGTCGGGGCCCGCGGCTGCGCTGTCGGGGCCCGCGGCTGCGCTGTCGGGGCCTGCGACCGCGTCCGAGGTCGGGTCGACGCCGGCGCTCAGGTCGTCCCAGTCGACGACGGCGTCACGCTCGACCGGCGCCACCGCACGGGCATCCGCCGCCGCACCCGCGGTGGCCGCGCCGTACTTCCGGCTCGGCCCCGGCCAGGACCGCTGCACGACGAGCACGACGACCCCGAGCGCCATGGCGAGCACGCCGCCGACGATGCCGACGACCGGCCACGCCGACACGTCCACGCTCGACACGGCCCGGCGGACGGCGGACAGGTCCGCGACGCCCGCGACCTCGCCCACGGCACCCTTCGCTGCGGCGACCGGGTCGGCCAGGGCGGTGATGCCGGACACCACCACGCCGACGCCGAGCAGGATCTCGACGGCGGCGAGCACGATCCGGACGACCCGACCGGCGATGGTCATCGCCAGGAAGAGCGCGAGGCTCGCGATCGCCAGGGCGGTGTACTGCGGGACCGCGGCCGCACCGTCGGCGTCCACCTTCGCGGCGACGGCAGCGCCCGCGTGGAGGTGGACCGTGAACCAGGTCTGCGTCCACGAGAGCATGATGATGCCCGCCACGGCGAGGCCGGCGACGACGACGAGCGGCCGGGAGCGGCGGGCCGTCACGAGTGCACCCCGCGCATCCGGTTGGCGGTCGCGATGGCCCGCAGCGGTGCCGCGGCCTTGTTCACGGCCTCGATGTGCTCGGTCTCGGGGTCGGAGTCGGCCACGAGCCCGGCCCCGGCCTGCACGCGTGCCACACCGTCCTTGATGAGGGCGCTGCGGATCGCGATCGCGAGGTCGGCGTCGCCGGCGAAGTCGAAGTAGCCGACCACGCCCGCGTAGGCACCACGCTTCGCGGGTTCGAGCTCGTCGATGATCTCGAGCGCCCGCGGCTTCGGCGCCCCGGAGAGGGTGCCGGCCGGGAAGGTCGCACGGAACACGTCGATCGCCGAGGCCCCGGGCCGCACGGCGCCCTCGACGCTCGACACCAGGTGCATGATGTGGCTGAACCGCTCGACCGTCATGAACTCGGTCACGGCGACCGTGCCCGGCTCGCAGACCTTCTGCAGGTCGTTGCGCGCCAGGTCGACGAGCATGAGGTGCTCGGCGCGCTCCTTCGGGTCCTCGAGCAGGTCCTCGCCGAGACGGACGTCCGCCTCGGGTGTGGCGCCGCGCGGACGCGACCCGGCGATCGGGTGGGTGATCGCCCGGCCGTCCTGCACCTTGACCAGGGCCTCGGGCGAGGCGCCGACGATCCAGAAGCGCTCGTCGGCGGTGTCCGCCAGCGACAGGAAGTACATGTACGGGCTCGGGTTGAGCGTCCGCAGCACGCGGTAGACGTCGAGGGGATCCGCGGTGACCTCGTGGTCGAACCGCTGCGAGATGACGACCTGGAAGACGTCCCCGTCGCGGATGAAGCCCTTCGACCGCTCGACGGCCGCCATGTAGTCCGCGGGGGTGGACCGGTGGGTCGGGGTCGGCTCGGCGATGTCGAACGCCTCGGCGACGGTCGCGGCGGAGGGCTGCACGAGGTCGGCCTGCATCCGGTCGAGTCGCGCCTGGGCGTCCGCCCACAGCGTCTCGGCGTCGTCGACACCGTCGTTCAGCACGCTGGCGACGAGCAGGACGAGCCCGGTGCGGTGGTCGAGCGCGGCGAGCTCGGACACGAACGCGAGGGCCTGCCCCGGGACGTCGAAGTCGGCCGGCGGCACGTTCGGCAGGTGCTCGAGCTGACGGACGGCCTCCCAGCCGATGAACCCGACGGTGCCACCGACGAGCGGCGGGGTGCCGGGGATCCGCGGGGTCGCCCAGCGCTCGTGCAGCCGCGCCAGGACCTCGAGCGGCTCGCCGTCGAGCGAGTCGACGGCGCGGGACGCCGGGATGCCGGTGTCGATCCACGCGGCACGGTCGCCGTCCTGGGTGAGGACGCCGAAGCTGCGCACGCCGACGAAGGACCAGCGCGACCAGAGGCCGCCCTGTCCGGCGGACTCGAGCAGGAAGGTACCGGGCCGGCCGTCGGCGAGCTTCCGGTAGACACCGACCGGCGTCTCGCTGTCGGCGTAGAGCGCGCGCACGACGGGGACGACGCGGTGGGCGTCGAGCAGGGCGTCGAACTCCGGACGGGAGGTCGTGTGCGGCGTGTCGGAGAGCGTCGCGGTGCTCATCGGGTCTCCTCCACGGCCCCACCGGCGAGAGCGGACGGCGCACCAGCGAGATCGGACGGCGCATCGGCGAGAGCGGACGCGGCGCCGTCGGGCGCGGACGCCGTCACGGGCTCGAGGGGGTCGACGTCGAAGCAGCGGTGCGCGCCGGTGTGGCACGCGGCGCCGACCTGCTCGACGGTCACGAGGAGCGTGTCCGCGTCGCAGTCGAACGCCGCCCCGCGCACGTACTGCGCGTGCCCCGAGGTGTCGCCCTTGCGCCAGTACTCGTTCCGGGACCGCGACCAGAAGGTCACCCGTCCCTCGGTCAGGGTGCGGCGGAGGGCTTCTCGGTCCATGTAGCCGAGCATGAGGACGTCCTTCGACGACTCCTCTTGCACGATGGCGGGGAGCAGCCCGTCCGCACCGAACCGCGCGCGGTCGAGGACCGCGTCCGTGCTGGTGCTGGTGCTGTCGGTCATGAGACTCCTAGCCTACGGCGGCGGATCAGCGGACGGCGTGCCCGGTCGCGCGCAGCGCGGCCTTCACGTCACCGATGGTCATCTCGCCGCGGTGGAAGACGCTGGCGGCGAGGACGGCATCCGCGCCCGCCTCGATCGCGGGGGCGAAGTGCTCGAGCCGACCCGCGCCTCCCGAAGCGATGACCGGGACCGACGCGACCGCGCGCACCGCTGCCACGAGCTCGACGTCGAACCCGTTCTTCGTGCCGTCCGCGTCGATCGAGTTGACGAGGAGCTCCCCCGCGCCGCGCTCGACGGCCTCGCGCGCCCAGGCGAGCGCGTCGAGGTCGGACTCGGTCCGTCCGCCGTGGGTCGTCACGACGAAGCCCGACGGCATCCGGTCGGACCGCTTGATGTCCAGGGAGAGCACGACGGCCTGCGCGCCGAACCGGTCCGCGATCTCGCCGACGAGGTCCGGACGCGCGATCGCGGCGCTGTTCACGCCGATCTTGTCCGCGCCGCACTGCTGCAGCCGCGACACGTCGTCGACGCTCCGGACGCCGCCACCGACGGTGAGTGGGATGAACACCTGCTCGGCCGTGCGCGTCACCGTGTCGTACATCGTCGCGCGGTTCTCGACCGTGGCACCCACGTCGAGGAAGGTCAGCTCGTCCGCGCCCTGCTCGTAGTAGCGAGCGGCGAGCTCGACCGGGTCACCGGCGTCCTGCAGGTCCAGGAAGTTGACGCCCTTGACGACCCGGCCGCCCTTGACGTCCAGGCATGGGATCACCCGGACGGAGACCCCGGTCACAGTCGTGCGGCGTGGATCGGGCTGACGAGGATGGCGCGCGCGCCGAGGTCGTACAGCGCGTCCATGATGAGGTTCGCGTCGTCGCGCGGGATCATCACGCGGACGGCCGACCAGTCGCGACCGTGCAGCGGCGAGACCGTCGGCGACTCGATGCCCGACGCGACGGCGGTCGCCTGCTCGAGGAGCCCGGTGGGGATGTCGTAGTCGAGCATCACGTAGCCGCGCGCGACGAGCACGCCCTGCAGTCGGCGCCGCAGGACGTCGATGCCGGGGATCGTCTCGTCGGTGGAGATGAGGAGCGCGGTCGACTCGAGGATGACCGGCCCGAAGATCTCGAGCCCGGCGGCCCGGAGCGTGCTGCCCGTCGAGACCACGTCGGCCACGGCGTCGGCGACACCGAGGCGCACGGCGCTCTCGACCGCGCCGTCGAGCTTCACGAGCGTCGCGGTGACGCCGTGCTTCGCGAGGAACTCCCCCACGAGCCCGGGGTAGCTCGTCGCCACCCGCACACCGTCGAGGTCCTGCAGCGTGCTGAACCGGCCGGGCGTGCCGGCGAACCGGAACGTCGAGTCGGCGAACCCGAGCGCGTCGACCTCGTGCGCGGCGGAGCCGGAGTCGAGCAGCAGGTCGCGGCCGGTGATGCCGACGTCGAGCGCGCCGGAGCCGACGTACGTGGCGATGTCGCGCGGGCGGAGGAAGAAGAACTCGACGCCGTTGCGCTCGTCGAGCAGGTGGAGGGCCTTCGGGTCGCGGCGGCCGGCGTACCCGGCCTCGCGCAGCATGTCGGACGCGGTCTCGGACAGGGAGCCCTTGTTGGGCACGGCGATGCGGAGCATCAGGGGGTCTGCTTTCTGGTGGAGGGTCGGCGGCTGATCAGCGGATCAGAGATGTCGCCAGACGTCCGCCGGGGTGAGCCCCTTCGCCACCATGAGCACCTGCAGGTGGTACACGAGCTGCGAGATCTCCTCCGAGGTGCGCTCGTCGCCCTCGTACTCGGCCGCCATCCAGACCTCGGCCGCTTCTTCCACGATCTTCTTGCCGATCTGGTGCACGCCGGCGTCCAGTTCGGCGACGGTGCCGGAGCCCTGGGGGCGCGTGCGCGCCTTCTCGGTGAGCTCCTGGAACAGGTCGTCGAACGTCTTCACGCACACCAGGCTACCGTCCCCCGCCGACACGGCCGACGTACCGTCCGGACGGGAGGCGCGGCTCGTGTCCGCCACGCCCGTCACCTCGGGCGCCGGTCCGGTCACGAACGTGCTGCCGCGGCCGCCTCGCGCAGGTCCGCGATGCGCGCGGCCGGCTCGCCGCCGTAGACCGCGGAGCCCGCCACGAGGGTGTCGGCACCACTGCGGACCGCCTCGGGCACCGTGTCGACCGCGATCCCGCCGTCGACCTCGAGCCAGACGTCGAGCCCCGAGGCGTCGACCGCCGCACGGGCGTCGGCGAGCTTCGGCATCACCGAGCGCATGAACGCCTGGCCGCCGAACCCGGGCTCGACCGTCATGAGCAGGATCATGTCGTAGGCGTCGAGGTGGTGGAGCACCTGGGTGATCGGGGTGCCGGGCTTCACCGCGACGGCTGCCCGGGCGCCGTTCGAGCGGATCGCCGCGGCGGTCGCCACCGGGTCGTCGGCGGCCTCGAAGTGGAAGGTCACGCTCGACGCACCCGTCTCGGCGTACTTCGGCGCCTCGGTGTCGGCGTTCGTGATCATGAGGTGGACGTCGAGCGGCACCGGGGAGACCTCCTGCAGGCGCTGCACGATCGGCAGGCCCAGCGTGAGGTTCGGCACGAAGTGGTTGTCCATCACGTCGACGTGCACCAGGTCGGCGGTCGCGATGCGGTGGAGCTCGCGTTCGAGGTTCGCGAAGTCGGCGGACAGGATGCTCGGCGAGATGCGGATCGTCACCCGTCGAGCCTACCGGGGTGCGTCCGTCAGCCCGCTCCGCACCGGCCTCAGTTCGCGCCGACCGCCCGGGAGCCGAGGTCGGACCGGAGCATCGTCTCCAGCGCGGCGTCCACCAGCCGCTCCCCCTCGGCGCGGTCGATCCGACGCGAGACCACGAGCGCGGCGATCCCCTGCATGGTGGCGGCGAACAGGAGCTTGAACAGGTGCCGGGCGTCGCCGTCGCCGCCGTCCGCCACCGCGCTCCCCGTCGCGCCGTCGAGCACGGCGAACAGCGACGAGGCGGCGGCCTGCACCGACTCGGCCCGGGTGGTCGTCTTCGCCTGGAACATCAGGTCCATCAGCGCGGCGTCGTCGATCGCGAAGTCGACGTACGCGAGGGCGACCCGGCGGAAGCGGTCGTCCAGGTCACCGGCCCCGGCCAGCGCTCGGCGCACCGCGGCGGCCAGCCGGTCGAAGCCGAGCTCGGCCACGGCGTCGAGGAGCGCCTGGCGATCGACGAAGTGGCTCCGTGGCGCTCCGTGGCTCACACCGGCACGGCGCGCGAGGTCACGCAGGGACAGCCCGTCGACACCGTCCTCACGCAGGACCGTCACGGCCTCGTCGAGCAGGACGGCGCGGAGGTTCCCGTGGTGGAAGGGACGATCCGGCATGCCTCCACCTTACCCCGCGACTAGGCATTGCCTATTTTCTAGTCAGTGCCTAGATTGGGACCATGACATCGCAACAGCACCTGCTCGTCTTCGGCGCGACGGGCCAGACCGGCCAGCACTTCACGCAGTTCGCCCTCGACGCCGGACACCGGGTGCGCGCCGTCGCCCGCACGCCGGCCAAGCTCACGATCCAGCACGACGACCTCGAGGTCGTACCGGGCTCCGTCCCCGACGACCTCGACCTCGACGCACTGCTGGACGGTGTGACCGCCGTCGTCGTGATGCTCGGGGACGTCGACTCGCAGCGTGACCGTCTGGTCAACACGCCCTTCGTCCGGGCGCTCGTGCCGGCGATGCGTCGGAGCGGTGCCACCCGCCTGCTCTACCAGGCGGGCGGGTTGAGCGCGCCTCCCGGCCGGCGGCTCGCACCGGTGCTGCGGCTCGTGCGGGCGACGCTCGCCCGCGCGTACCGCGGTCAGCACGCCGACAACGAGGCGGTGATGCGCTACCTCGACGCCGAGGCGCGGGACATCGCCTGGACGGTGCACCGGGCCGGCATCGGCTCGGACGGCCCAGCGAAGGGCGAGCTCCGCCGCTCGGCGCGGTGGATCAGCATCGCGACCTTCCGCGACTGCGCCGCGTACAACCTGCGGGCGCTGTTCGACGAGGACGCCGTGCACACCTGCGACGGGAGCGCGTACCGCCGGTCACGCTGAGCCGGCGGCCTGCTGCTGGGCTCTGGCGCTAAGCGACGCGCCGGAACAGCGCGATGAACATCGCGTCCGTCCCGATCCGGTGCGGCCAGAGCTGCACCGTGTTCCCGTCGGCCACCCGAGGGTCCCGCGCGGCCACCGACCGTACGACGGACGCCGTGTCGAGCTGCTCGAGCTCGCCACCGTGCCGAGCCATCAGCGCGTCGACCTGTCCGCGGGTCTCCGCCAGGTGCGGCGAGCACGTCACGTACGCCAGGGTCCCGCCCGGTGCGAGCACCCGCACGGCGGCGTCGAGCAGTTCGGCCTGCAGCGCAGCGAGCTCGGGGACGTCCTCGGGCTGCTTGCGCCACCGGGCCTCCGGACGACGCCGGAGCGCTCCGAGTCCGGTGCACGGCGCGTCGAGCAGGATCCGGTCGAACGTCACCCCGGCGCCGTCGCGACCGAAGCGCCGACCGTCGCCCTCGACCACGGTCACGCCGTCGCCGGAACCCGCGAGGGCCTTCCGCACGAGTCCGGCACGCGCCGGCACGAGTTCGTTCGCCACGAGGGTCGCCCCGCCCTGTGCGGCCTCGGCCGCGAGGAGCGCCGCCTTGCCACCGGGCCCGGCGCAGAGGTCGAGCCACCGCTCCCCCGGCCGGATCGCCGACGACCGACTGAGCGCTAGTGCCGCGAGCTGGGAGCCCTCGTCCTGCACGCGGAGCCGTCCGGCGGTGACGCCCGGCACGCGGGCCGGGTCGCCGGAGATCCCGCGGATGCCGACGGGCGAGATCGGCAGGTCCGCCTCGGGGTCCGTGAGCGGTTCGGGAGGCGCGACCTGCGTCTCGTCGTCGGCGTCCGTCTCGTGTTCGGTCGCGGTCGCGGCGTGGGCCCGGGCAGCGGCGACGTCCTCGTCGGTGGCCAGCCCGGGCAGCGCGGCGAGCTGCACCCGGGGCGCGGCGTTGTCGGCCGCCAGGAGCGCGGCGAGCTCGTCCCGCGAGCGTTCGGCAGCGAGGGCGTCCCGCAGCGCGGACACCACCCACGTGGGGTGCGACCACCGGGTGGCGAGCAGTGCGTCCCCACCGCGGCCCTCGGTGATGAGCGCGTCCCACTCGTCGTCGGTCCGTGCGGCGACCTTGCGCAGCACGGCGTTGACGAAGCCGGTGGCGCGGCGGGCACCGACCTCGCGGGCGAGCTCGACCGTGGCGTCGACGGCGGCGTGCGTCGGGGTGCGCATCCCGAGCAGCTGGTGGGCACCGAGCCGGAGGACGTCGAGCACGTCGGACTCGACGTTGTCGATGCGACGGCCGGAGGCGAGGGCGATGATCGCGTCGTACCGGCCGAGCATCCGGATCGACCCGTAGGTCAGCTCGGTGGCGAACCCGGCGTCGCGCGCGGAGAGGCCGGCGCGGCGGATCCGGGTCGGGAGCAGGAGGTTGGCGTAGGCGTCGTCGACCTGCACCGCCCGCAGCACGTCGAAGGCGACACGGCGGGCACTCGTCTGCCGCGGTCCGTGGTGCCGGCGCTGCCCGGTGCTCGCGGCGCTCACGCCAGGACCTTGCCGTCGAGGGAGCCGAGGCCCCGGGCCCAGGCGGCGGCGTCCATCGCCTTCTTGCCGGCGGGTTGCACCTCGGTGAGCACGAGCGGGTCGTCGGCGGTCCCGACGAGCAGCCGACCGCCCTGGACGCTGAGCGCACCGGGGGCGAGGGACGGGGCGGGGTCTGCCGCGCCTCCTGGCAGTCGGGTGCTGCGGAGCAGCTTGACGCGGGTCTCGCCGAGGTGGGCGTACGCGCCGGGCTCGGGCGTGACGCCGCGCAGGCGTGCGAGCACGACGGTGGCCGGCGCAGCGAAGTCGATGCGACCGTCGTCGATGGTCAGCTTCGGGGCGAGGGTGGGCTCGCCGGTCTGCTCCACGGCGACCGCGGTGCCCGCGGCGATGTCGTCGACGACGCGGGCGACGGTCTCGGCGCCGGTCTCGGCCATCGCGGCGAGGACCTCGCCGGAGGTCGCCTCGGGGTCGATGTCGAACGGGTCGCTCGCGTAGACCGGACCGGCGTCGAGCGCCTCGACGAGCTGGAACACCGTCGCGGCGGTGCGGCTGTCGCCGGCCATCACCGCGCGCTGGACGGGGGCGGCGCCGCGGTACTGCGGCAGGTCCGAGAAGTGCAGGTTCACCCAGCCGAGCCGCGGGGCGTCGAGCGCCGGGCGTCGGAGCAGGGCGCCGTACGCGACGATGACGCCGAGGTCGACCCCGAGGTCGGCGATGCGGGCGGTGACCTCGTCGTCGACCCGGGACGCATCGATCACCGGGAGGCCGAGCTCCTGTGCGACCTGGGCGACGGGGGTCGGGGTGAGGACGCGCTTCCGGCCCTGCGGGGTCGCCGGACGGGTGAGCACCGCGGCGATCTCGTGCTCGGACGCCGCGAGGCGGCGGAGGGTGGGGACGGCCGCAGCGGGGCTGCCGGCGACGACGAGACGCATGGGTTCGATCCTCCCATGTTCCCCACGTGCTCCGTGTCCGACGGCAGCTCCGGTCGCGTCAGGACCACTGGTCGCGGAGCACCGGCGCGGCCGTGGCGGCACCCGACGTCCGGCGGGCACGGACCAGCAGCACGAGCGACTCCGGCGAGTCGATCTCGT
Organism: Curtobacterium sp. 320; assembly: GCF_031455235.1. Taxonomy (NCBI): domain Bacteria; kingdom Bacillati; phylum Actinomycetota; class Actinomycetes; order Micrococcales; family Microbacteriaceae; genus Curtobacterium; species Curtobacterium sp. 320. The sequence goes on from NZ_JAVDSI010000004.1 coordinate 155,596, forward strand.
GCAGGCGGCACGGACCGACCCGGCGGCTCCAGTCGGCGGCGAACGCCTCGGCATCGGCACGGCGACGTCCCACGGCCGCCGGCACGGCGAAGTACCGGTCGCCCGGGGTGACCGCACGGGCCACGGCCAGGGCCACGACGAGCAACGGTGCCCGGCGCACGGTCGCGCGCTCGGTGCGGCTGACCTGCAGCAGGAAGCGCGGGGTCCGCACCGGGCCGAAGAACTCGGCGAGCGCGCCGGTGACGACGCGGCGGTCCTCGGGGCGTGCGCCGAGCACCTCCATCGTGAAGCTCTGCGGCACCTTCCCCGCCATCTGCGCGGTGACGCGGACGTCCCCCTCGCCGAACGCCGGGACCCGACCGGCCCGGTGCAGTGCGTCGACGACGACCCGGACGGCTCTGCGGTAGGCGCCGACGGTGCTGAACCGCTGGCGGAGGGCGAGGCCGAGCTGTCGGGCGACGGGCCAGACGAGCAGGACGGCGAGACCGATGACGACGAGGAGCCCGAGCACGCCGGGCACCGAGCCGAGCCGCCAGAGGGCGACGATGCCCCGGGCGGACTCGGCGAGCAGCCAGAGGACCGCGCCGAGGACGACGGCGAGCACGAACTCCGCGGTCGGTCCGGTGCGGAACGGCTGCGTCCGTGGTTCCTCGACGACGGTCGCCGTGCTCTCGCGGTCGGCGTAGGGCTCGCCCACGCGCCAGGCGGCCCAGCTGTCGGCCCGGGTGGGGAGTTCGGCGGCGATGGTCTCGTCGAGGGCCCGGACGGTCTGCCGCTCGTCCTTGGCGACGAGTCCGGCGAGCCGGCGGGCCTGTCCGTCGGTGAGCGCGATCGACGTGCCGCGGACCACCTGCGCGGAGTCGGAGCGGAGGAGTCCCCAGATCTGTTCGTGCTTCCGGCGCATCCGGGAGACGTCCGGGGCGGCGTCGAGCGGGACGTCGGCCGGGACGACGGCGGTGACGGTCCAGTTGTGGGCGACCTTGCGGGGCCACGCCGGGTCGAGGCGGAGCGTGCGACCGCGGAGCTGCTGGGTCGCCGACGAGGTCGCGACGGCGGTGAGGTCGATGAGGGTGTTCACGGCGGGGCAGTCCCAACCCTCGCCGAGGAGGCCACGGGTACCGACGACGAGTCGGGTGGTGCCGTCCGTGAGCAGTGCGGAGACGGCGGCCAGCACGGCGGCCGATCCGGCACCGGGGGTCCCGACGGTGAGCACGTGCGGGTCGTCGGGCACCGGCTCCGTGGTGCAGGTCGTGTCGAGGCGCTGCTCGAGTGCGGGGAGCAGGACGTCGGCGTCCCGGGTGGCGATCCGGAGGTGGCGTGCGGTGACGAGCACGGGGCGCAGCGGCACGGGGTGGTCCTCCGTCGCGACCGTGGCGAAGGTCCGGAGTGCGCCCGCGGCGGGGACGGCGCTCCCCCGGGTGTTGCCGTGGGTGGCGTGGTCGGTCACCACGACGGCCCGGACCCGGTCGGCGGCGTCCTGGGAGAGTTCGAGGTGGAGCAGGTCGACGACGGCGCGGTCTTTCGCGGCGGACGATGCGAGCACGGTGTCGATCGGGTCCCGGCTCCGTCGGACGCCGCGGTCGGTCAGGGTGAAGCCGAAGTCCACGATCGAGCGCTTGATGCGCTGCCACTGCTCCGCGCGGTCGGGGTCGGGCAGCAGTCGGTCGAGGGCGTAGCGGGCGAGGACCCGGATCCGCCCCTCGGCGTCGGGGGCGCGTCGGACGTCGTCGGGCAGGAGCGCGAGCAGCGGGTGGTCGGGGCGGAACTCGGCGAGGGTGCGTGCGGCGGCCTCGGCGACGGGGAAGTCGGCGGCGAAGGCTGCGGCGAGTCGTTCCTCGGCGGTGGCGGGCCGCGTGCCGGGGTCCGGTCCGGGGACCGCGCCGGTGCTGGTCTCCGGTTGCAGCGTCGTCTCGAGCCAGTCGATCCCGTCGGGTTCGGCGAGCGCGCCGCGGATCAGCGCGGCGAGTCGGCGTTCGTGGTCGCGCAGGAAGGCGAGCTCGTCCGGGGTCGGCTCGACGAACCAGACGTGGTCGCGGTAGGGCGCGAGGTTGCCCTCCTTCACGACGGCGGGTGTCGGCACTTCGTGGTCGACGTCGCCGAGCAGTGCGGTGTAGGTGTCGTGGGCGTCGCGGTCGTCGGTGGACGGCAGGGTCGCGGTCAGGCCGATGACGACCGGTTCGCGGCCGGACGCGCGGATGTGGCCGAGCAGGTAGGCGACCACCAGCGCCCAGTGGTCGAGGAGGTGGTGGCACTCGTCGAGGACGACGGTCTCGACGCCGTGTGCCACGAGCCGGTCGACGAGGGCGCGGGCGTTCGGGTGCAGGGCCTCGGCGAGGCGCTCGGGGTCCTCGCGCGCGAGCCGCTTCCGGATCGCGCGGGAACGGCGACGGACGCCCTTCCGGAACGCTGCCGGGTTGCTGGTGCGGAGGTCGTCGATCCACCGTGCCGCGGCCGCGTCGTCCCGTCCCCCGTCGACGAGTTCGCGACGCCAGTCCGCGGTGGCGAGGTCGGTGAGCGGACTGCCGGTGTCGAGCACGGAGAGCATCTGGTAGGTCAGCGCAGTGAGGTCGCCGGGCCGGTCCGGGTCCTCGGACACCGTCGCGTCGCCGTCCAGGGCCGACGCCGATCGGGCCCACTGCGCGCGGATCGTCGCGGTCGGCGCGAGCACGAGGGCGCGCGCACCGTGGCGTCTGGCGAGGAGCAGCCCGAGCAGGGTCTTGCCGGCCCCCGGGGGCGCGACGACGTGGACGGGGTCGCCGGGTTCGACCGGCACCCGGTCGAGGACGTCGCGTTGGTACGTGCGCAGCGTGCCCTGGTAGCGCCAGCTGGCGAGCGGGAGCGTGCGGGCCCCCGTGCGGTCGTTCGTGCGTTCCCCCGTCGTCACCGTCCGAGTCTGCCACGGGTACCGTCACCAGCAGCCGAACGAGGAGGCCCACCATGTCCGACGTCACCACGTCCACCAACCGCTACGCGGGCTCGAGCATCCAGGCGATCGCACTCGTCGTCGGGATCGTCTTCCTGCTCGTCGGGATCGCCGGGTTCGTCCCCGGGCTGACGACGGGCGACCTCGGCGGGGCGGGGCACGGCTCGATGGCGATGCTGCTCGGACTGTTCCAGGTGTCGGTGCTCCACAACGTCGTGCACCTGCTGTTCGGGGTCGTCGGACTGCTCGCGGCGCGGTACGCGACCGGGTCCCGCATGTACCTCGTGATCGGCGGCGTCGTCTACTTCGTGCTGTGGGTGTACGGGCTGTTCACCGCCGGACACGACTCCGGGGCGAACTTCGTGCCGCTGAACTGGGCGGACAACTGGCTGCACCTGGTGCTCGCGGTCGGGATGGTGGCGCTCGGCGTGGTCTTCCCGCGCGAGCGCCACACCGCCGTCACCGCGGGCTGACCGTGTCGCCGCTCGGATCCTCGGCCGCTCGCGCCGCGGCCGCTCGTGCTTCGGTGAAGGCCGTCACGCACCGCCGGACCTGCTCCTCGGTGTGCGCGGCCGAGAGCTGCACCCGGATCCGCGCCCGGCCCTTCGGGACCACCGGGTAGCTGAACGCCGTCACGTAGATCCCGCGCGCCTGCATCTCGTCGGCGATCCGTGCGGTCAGGGCCGCGTCGTGGAACATCACCGGGACGATCGGGTGCTCGCCCGGCAGCAGCTCGAACCCGGCGTCGGTCATGAGCGACCGGAACAGCGCCGCGTTCGCCCGCAGCCGCTCGCGCGCGTCGTCCGACCGTTCGACGAGGTCGAGCGCTGCGACCGTCCCCGCGGCGATCACCGGCGCGAGCGAGTTCGAGAACAGGTACGGACGGGACCGCTGCCGCAGCAGGTCGACGATCTCCTGGCGGCTGGCGACGTACCCGCCGCTCGCACCCCCGAGTGCCTTGCCGAACGTGCCCGTGTACACGTCGACCCGGTCCGCGACGCCGCACAGCTCGGGCGTCCCGCGGCCGTGCTCGCCGACGAACCCGACGGCGTGCGAGTCGTCGACGATGACGAGGGCGTCGTACCGGTCCGCGAGGTCGCAGATCTCGGCGAGCGGGGCGATCGAGCCGTCCATCGAGAAGACGCCGTCGGTGACGATCGCGCGGAACCGGGCGTCCCCGGCGGCGACGAGCTGCGCTTCGAGGTCCTGCACGTCGCGATTGCGGTACCGGTACCGCTGCGCCTTCGAGAGCCGCACGCCGTCGATGATCGAGGCGTGGTTCAGCTCGTCCGAGATGATCGCGTCCTCCGGCCCGAGGAGCACCTCGAACAGGCCGCCGTTCGCGTCGAAGCACGACGAGTACAGGATCGTGGCCTCGGTGCCGAGGAACGCCGACACGCGACGCTCGAGGTCGAGGTGGAGGTCCTGCGTGCCGCAGATGAACCGGACGCTCGCCATGCCGTAGCCCCACCGGTCGAGGGCGTCCTTCGCCGCGTCGACGAGGTCGGTGGAGTCGGCCAGCCCGAGGTAGTTGTTCGCGCAGAAGTTCAGCAGCGGAGCACCGTCCGCCTCGATCGCCGCACGCTGCGGACCGGCGATGCCGCGCTCCCGCTTCGTGAGCCCGGCGGCCTCGATGCCCGCCAGCTCGGCCGTCAGGTGGTCCTTGATCGCGCCGTACATCAGATCTCCGTCCAGTCGATGACGACCTTGCCGCCGTCCGCGCTCGCCGCCGCGGCGAACGCTGCCTCCCAGTCACGCGCCGCGAAGCGCCCCGAGACGATCGAGGCGATGCGGTCGCGCAGCACCTCGCTCGTCTGCAGCATCGAGCTCATGGTCTGCCACGTCTCGAACATCTCGCGGCCGTAGATCCCCTTGACCGTGAGCATGTGCGTCACGACCTTGCCCCAGTCGACCGCGATCGCGCCGGTCGGCAGTCCGAGCATGGCGATCCGCCCGCCGTGGTTCATGTTGTCGACCATCGCCGGGAGGGCGGTCGGGGCGCCGGACATCTCGAAGCCGACGTCGAACCCCTCGCGCATGCCGAGCTGCTCCTGCGCCGCACGGATCGGGTCACCGGCGGCACCGACGTCGACGCCGAGGTCGGCGCCCATCGCCTCGGCCATCCGCAGTCGGTTCGCGCTGACGTCCGTGCCGACCACGAACCGGGCACCGGCGTGCCGGGCGACCGCGATCGCCATGAGGCCGATCGGCCCGCACCCGGTGACGAGCACGTCCTCGCCCACGACCGGGGACGCGAGCGCCGTGTGGACCGCGTTGCCGAGCGGGTCGAACAGGGCGCCGACCTCGGGGTCGACGTCGGCGTGGTGCACCCACACGTTCGCGCCGGGCAGCGTCAGGTACTCCGCGAAGGCGCCGTCCCGCTGCACGCCGAGGCCCTTCGTGCGGATGCACATCTGGCGTCGGCCGGCCCGGCAGTTCCGGCACGTGCCGCACACGATGTGGCCCTCGCCGGAGACCCGGTCCCCCACCGCGACGTCGCGCACGGCGGAGCCGACCTCGACCACCTCGCCGAAGAACTCGTGTCCGGGGACCAGCGGGGACGTGACCGCCGAGGCCGCCCAGTCGTCCCACCGCCGGATGTGCAGGTCGGTCCCGCAGATCCCGGTGCGGAGGACCCGGATGAGGACCTCGTCCTCCGTCGGGACCGGTACCGGCCGCTCGGTCATGATCAGTCCCGGAGCAGCGTCCGGCTTGTACAGCGCCCTCATCGGCGTCATCCGCGTCACCTCGTCGTGCGTGATGTGTGTCGTCGGCGGCTCGTGACCACCGTCGTCCACCCTGGCACAGGTCGCGCGCGAGGGCAGCGCATGTCGCATGCACGGCGTGGGCCCGGGCGCCCGGGCGGCCGGTGCGTGCGCATGCGTCGACAGAACACCCGTCGATCGACGGGCGGAACGTCGGAACATGCGCGCGCAGACGGTGCGTGCGCATGCGTCGACAGAACACACGTCGATCGACGGGCGGAACGTCGGAACATGCGCGCGCAGGCAACGCGCGGCGCGCGACAGGCGCCCTGGAGGCACGGCGCGGGTCCGACGCGACGGCCCGCGCCCAGCAGCGCGCGGCCGGCCGGGTCAGACCTCGCTGAAGGGCTCCGCGTCGTCGAGCCGCACCCGGAGCGCCGGCGCCGCCCGACGTCGGTTCCCCCCGGGCAGCACCCGCCGCGTGGACGCGCGCCGGATCACTTCGGCCTTGAGGGTCGCCGCCACCTCGGCACCGTGCGCGTACGGGAAGCGCACGATCGCACGGACGGTGCCCGGGAGTGCGTCGTCCTCGACGGGCACCGGACCGAGCACGGGGCCGACAGTGAGGCCGTCGAGCGCCTCGACCGCGGCCGTCACCGCCTCGTCCGTGCCCGTCAGCGTCGCGACCCGGACGGCCGGTGGGAAGTGCAGCTCGCGGCGGTCGGCGAGCTCGTCGTGCGCCGGACCGTCGAGCCGCCACAGCGCCATGGCCGTCGCGAGCTTCCCGCCGATGCCGACGAGGTACGCCTCGGCGCCCGGGGCTCCCTTGGCGGCGGCGTTCGTCCAGAAGCGCAGCACGTCCTCCTGCACGCGGAGCCCCTCGCGCGCGAGCATGCGCTCCCCGTCGAGCAGGAGCACGCACGCGTAGCCGCCCGGGACGCTCGGCTCGGCACCGCGGGTGGCGACCACGACCGAGGGGCGCGCCGGGACCTCGTCGAGCGGACGGGAGCCGTCGGCGACCACGATGCGGGTGCCCGGGAACGCCCGGCCGAGCTCGTCCGCGGTGCGCTGCGCCCCCTGCCCGACCGGCTTCACCGTGCCGTTGCCGCACGTCGGGCAGCGGAACCCGACCGCCAGCGCGCCGCAGAACCGGCACTGCGGCGTCGCGCCCCGGTGCGGGCTGCCGAGCGGACCGCCGCAGATCCGGCAGTGCGCGCGCTCACCGCACTCGGCGCAGACGAGCCCGGTGCCGAACCCCGGACTGGCTACCTGCACGAGGACGGCTCCGTGCTGGCTGGCCTCGCGCGCGGCACGCCACGCCGAGCTCGGGATGCGCGCCTGTGCCGCGTACCCCTCGGCACCGGTCTGCTGGACGGTCGGGATGACCTTGGGTGTCTTCACCCGGTACGGCGTGACCTCCTGCAGCCAGTGCAGCTCGACGAGCCGTTGCACGTCGGTGCTCCGGGCGTGCGACAGGAACAGCAGCGCGGCCCCGGACTGCGCGGCCCGGACGAGGGCGACGTCCCGGGTGTGCACGTACGGGGCACGCGGCTCGATGAACGAGGCGTCCCCGTCGTCCCACATGGCGATGAGTCCGAGCTCGGTCGCCGGCGCGTACACCGCCGTGCGGTTGCCGATCGCGACGACCGCGTGGGTCCTCGCCTGCAGGAGGGCCTTCGCCCGCGGCCCGTTCGTCTGCTTGGCGTCGAACCGGACGACCCGCTCCGGCGGCAGCACCGCGAGGAGCGCACGCTCGAGGTCGGTGACGTCGCGGAAGTCCGGCACGGCGATCACGGCCGACTGCTCCGCGGCGAGCGTGTGCGCGGCCGCCTGGGCGAGCGTGGCGGCCCACCCGGGGACCCAGACCGGCGCGTCGGCGGCACCGAGCGCTGTCGGGTGGGGGACGGCGGCGACCGCAGCGCGACCGTGGTCGGCGACCAGCGCCTCCAGGACGCCCTCGGCGTAGCCGGTGACGGGCGGCGGCTCGACCGCCGGCGGCGACCACGCGGTGTCGCGGGCCAGCCAGGCCTTCTCGGCACGGACCTGGCGCGTCGGCACGGCGAGCCGGAGCACGTCGGACGCCACCCCCGCGGCACGGTCGGCCACGGCGCGCGCGAGCGACCAGATCTCCGGCGCGAGGACCGGCACCGGGGAGACGACCGTCTCGATGGCACTGAGCTCGCCCGGGTACTCACCCTCGGTGACGATCTCGACCACGTACGCGTCGGACATGCGCGCACCGGTGCGGAGCGGCACCTTGACCCGCGCCCCCGGCACGCAGTCGTCCTCGAGCCCGTCCGGCACCCGGTAGTCGAACAGACGGTCCAACTGCGGGAGCGGCGAGTCGAGGACGACGCGCGCGACGGTGGTCACGCCGAGGCCTCAGACGGCAGCGGCGACGAGTCCTGCGGCGGCGCGGAGTTCCTCGACGCGGTCGAGCTGCTCCCAGGTGAACCCGGGGAGCTCGCGGCCGAAGTGCCCGTACGTCGCGGTCTTCGCGTAGATCGGACGGAGCAGGTCGAGGTCGCGGATGATCGCGGCCGGCCGGAGGTCGAAGACCTGCAGGATCGCGGCCTCGATCGTGGCGTCGTCGACGTGTCCGGTGCCGAACGACTCGACGTAGAGGCCGACGGGCTTCGCGCGGCCGATCGCGTAGGCGACCTGCACCTCGAGCCGGTCGGCGAGGCCCGCGGCGACCGCGTTCTTCGCGACCCAGCGCAGCGCGTAGGCGGCCGAGCGGTCGACCTTCGAGGGGTCCTTGCCGCTGAAGGCGCCGCCACCGTGGCGGGAGGCACCGCCGTAGGTGTCGACGATGACCTTGCGTCCGGTGAGGCCGGCGTCGCCCTGGGGGCCGCCGATCTCGAACCGGCCGGTCGGGTTCACGATGACGTCGACGTGCGACGAGTCGAGGTCGACCTGGGCGAGCACCGGACGGATCACGTGCTCGGTCACCGCGGCGGTGAGCTCGTCGAGCGTGACGGACGGCGAGTGCTGCGTGGAGAGCACGACGGTCTCGACGGTCTTCGGCACCACGCCGTCGTACCCGACCGTGACCTGGGTCTTGCCGTCGGGACGCAGGAACGACAGCTCGCCGGACTTGCGGACCGCGGCCAGCCGCTCGGCCAGGCGGTGCGCCAGCCAGATCGCGACCGGCATGTACTCGGGGGTCTCGTTCGTCGCGAAGCCGAACATGATCCCCTGGTCGCCGGCGCCCTGGCGGTCGAGCGGGTCCGCGCCGGCACCGGAGCGCGCGTCGAGGGACTCGTCGACACCCTGGGCGATGTCGGGCGACTGCGCACCGATCGAGACCTCGACGCCGCAGGTGTGGCCGTCGAAGGAGACCTCGGACGAGTTGTAGCCGATGCCCGTGATGACGTCACGGACGAGCTTCGGGATCTCGACGTAGCCCGAGGTCGTGACCTCGCCGGCGACGTGCACGAGTCCGGTGGTGACCATCGTCTCCACCGCGACGCGTGCGTGCGGGTCGACGGTCAACAGCGCGTCGAGGATCGTGTCCGAGATCTGGTCGCAGATCTTGTCGGGGTGCCCCTCCGTCACCGACTCGGACGTGAAGAGGCGCAGGCTGCTGCTGGTCACCGCGGTCAGTCGGTGGGCTGCTGCTGCTTGGTGACGGTGAGCTTGTCCTCGTTGATCTCGTGCAGTGCGACGGACAGCGGCTTGTCGTCGATCGTCGAGTCGACCAGCGGGCCGACGTTGTCGAACAGCGAACCCTCGTGCAGGTCGGCGTAGTAGTCGTTGATCTGTCGCGCGCGCTTCGAGGCGAAGATGACGAGCGCGTACTTCGACTCCACCTTGGCGAGCAGGTCGTCGATGGGCGGGTCGATGATGCCCTGGGGGTTGGCCATGGTGTCTCCAGTCGACGGAACGGGGGGACGCCCGGTCAGGGCGCAGTGAACAAGTCTACGACCTCACGCGCCGCGGTGCCGACATCGGAGTTCACGATGCGCACGTCGAACTCGTCCTGGGCGGCGAGTTCGACCTTGGCGGTGTCGAGCCGGCGCGCCTGTTCCTCGGCCGATTCGGTGCCCCGGCCGATCAGTCGGCGCACGAGTTCCTCCCACGACGGGGGCAGCAGGAAGACGAGCACCGCGTCGGGCATGGCGTCCCGGACCTGGCGTGCGCCCTGCAGGTCGATCTCGAGCATCACCTTGTCGCCGGCGTCGAGCGCGCGGTCGATCGGCGGCCGGGGCGTGCCGTACCGGTACGAGTTGTGGACGGTGGCCCACTCGAGGAGTTCGCGGTCGCGGATCATCCGGTCGAACTCGGCGTCGTCCACGAAGTAGTAGTGCACGCCGTCGACCTCGCCCGGACGCGGCTTGCGGGTGGTCGCCGAGACGCTGAGGTTGACGTCCGGGTACTGCTCGCGGATGTACGCGCTGACCGTGCCCTTGCCGACCGCGGTGGGGCCGGCGAGGACGACGAGCTTCGACGACCCGCGCTTGCGACCGCGGGCCGCGAGCCAGTCGGCGAGCTCCGACCGCTGCCGGGTGCCGAGGCCGCCGAGGCGCTTCGACGGCGCGATCCGCAGCTCGCCCATGATCGACTCCGCCCGTGCCGGTCCGATGCCGGGCAGGCTCGTGAGCAGGTCGCGCACCCGCAGGGACTTCTCGGCCGGTGCGTCGGCGTCCGACCAGGCGGTGCGGGCGACCTCGAGTGCGGAGCGCTCCCCCGACGCGACGGCGGCCTTCACCGCGGCCCGGGCACGACGGGCGGCCACCGCAGCGGCAGCCGCGGCGACCCGGTCGACCTCGGGTGGGTTCCGGTGTGCGGGCAGGCCGTCGCGGTCCGTCGTCATGCGGCGGCCCCCAGCGCGGCGCGGATCCGGTCCGCACGGTCGGTCACGAGGGCTGCGACGCCGTCGGGACCGTCGGTGAGCAGGCCGCGCGACTCGCTGACGAGCACCTGCTCGGCGCGGGCGCCGTACAGCGCGCGGAGGTCCTCGATGCGGGCGCCCTGGGCACCGAAGCCCGGGGCGAGGATCGGCGAGGTGCCGATGGTGTCCGCGTCGATGCCGAAGTCGTCGAGGTCGAGGGTCGCGCCGAGCACGAGCCCGACGTCGCCGAGGGGCTGGTCGCCGCCTCTCCGGTTGTCGTCTGCCACGTCCAAGACGATACCGGCAGCGACGCTCCGCCCCGAACGAGGTCCCTCGGCGAGCACCGCGGTCTGCAGCACGCGCGCCTCGGGGTTGCTCGTGGCGGCGAGCACGAAGACCCCGGCCCCGTTCCGGCGCGCCACGTCGACCGTTCCCGCGAGGGAGCCGTAGCCGAGGTACGGCGACACCGTCATGGCGTCGGCGGCGAACGGACCGTCGCGGTCCAGCCACGCGAGCGCGTAGTCGTCCCCCGTCGACCCGATGTCGCCGCGCTTGACGTCGGCGACGACCAGGAGGCCCGCATCGCGTGCCCGACGGATCGTCGCGTCGAGCGCACGGTAGCCCGCCACCCCCGCGGCCTCGAAGAAGGCGATCTGCGGCTTGACGACCGCGGCGCGGCCGGCGGCCGCGTCGACCAGGGCCGCGCCGAACGCGGTCAGGCCCTGCTCGTCGCGGCCGAGCCCCCACGCCGCCAGGGTGGCGGCGTGGGGGTCGATGCCGACGCAGAGGGCGGAACGCGACCCGATGGCGGACGCGAGCCGGACGCCGAAGGAGGCCGCGCCTCCCGTGCCCGGGTCGCTCACCAGGTGGCGCGCTCGAGCGCGTAGTCCTGCAGGCTCCGCACGCTGTGCGGCGACCCGATCGTCTCGATCGCCGCGACCGCGGCCCCGAGCTGCGCGATGGTCGTGAACAGCGGCTTGTCCGCCGCGACCGTCGCCGCACGGATCTCGTACCCGTCCGCACGACCGGCGGCACCCGACGGCGTGTTGATGACGATGTCGACCTCGTTCCGGGCCAGCAGGTCGACGACGCTCTCGCCGCCCTCGCTGTACTTGCCGACGAGCGTGACCTCGATGCCGTTGCGGCGCAGGATCTCCGCCGTGCCCTCGGTCGCCGTGATCGTGAAGCCGAGCTGCTGCAGCCGGTGCACCGGGAGCACGATGGCGCGCTTGTCGGTGTCGGCGACGCTCACGAACACGGTGCCGCTCGTCGGCAGCCCGCCGTACGCGGCTTCCTGCGACTTGAGGAAGGCCCGCGGGAAGTCGCGGTCGATGCCCATGACCTCGCCGGTGGAGCGCATCTCCGGGCTGAGCACCGAGTCGACGACCTGGCCGTCGTGGGTGCGGAACCGGCGGAAGGGCAGCACGGCCTCCTTCACGGCGATCGGGGACTGGATCGGCACGAACGCGCCGTCACGGGCGGGCAGGAGCCCCTCGTCGACGAGCGTGTCGATCGTCGTGCCGGTCATGATCCGCGACGCCGCCTTGGCCAGCGGGATGCCGAGTGCCTTCGAGACGAACGGGACCGTGCGGCTGGCGCGCGGGTTCGCCTCGAGGACGTAGAGCACGCCCGCGCCGATGGCGAACTGCACGTTGAGCAGGCCCTGGACGCCGATGCCGCGCGCGATCTTCTCGGTCGCGTCCACGACGCCCTGGATCTCGGCACGGCCGAGGCCGACCGGCGGCAGGGTGCAGGCCGAGTCGCCGGAGTGGATGCCGGCCTCTTCGAGGTGCTCCATGATCCCGCCGATGTAGAGCCGCTCGCCGTCGAAGAGCGCGTCCACGTCGATCTCCACCGCGTCGTCGAGGAAGCGGTCGACCAGCAGCGGGAGTTCCGGGCCGATGATCGCCTGGTCGGCCATCCGGTCGAAGTAGTCCGCGAGCGACGGGGAGTCGTACAGGATCTCCATGCCGCGACCGCCGAGCACGAAGGACGGGCGGACGAGGACGGGGTACCCGATCTCCTCGGCCACCGCGGTCGCGCTGGCGAGGTCGTGGGCGGTGCCGTTCCGGGGCGCGAGCAGGCCGGCGGCGTCGAGGATGGCGGAGAACTGGCCGCGCTCCTCGGCGGAGTCGATCGCGCTCGGGCTGGTGCCGAGGATCGGGATGCCCGCCGCCTCGAGCGGCTTCGCGAGCCCGAGGGCCGTCTGGCCGCCGAGCTGCACGACCACGCCGACGAGCTCGCCGGAGGCCGCCTCGGCCTCGATGACCTCGAGGACGTCCTCGGTGGTCAGCGGCTCGAAGTACAGGCGGTCCGAGGTGTCGTAGTCGGTCGAGACCGTCTCCGGGTTGCAGTTGATCATGATCGTCTCGAACCCGGCGGCGCTCAGCGCGAAGGACGCGTGCACGCAGGAGTAGTCGAACTCGACGCCTTGCCCGATGCGGTTCGGACCGGAGCCGAGGATGACGACCTTCTTGCGGTCGCTCGGGGCGACCTCGGTCTCGGCGTCGTACGACGAGTAGTGGTACGGCGTGAGGGCCGGGAACTCGCCGGCGCAGGTGTCGACGGTCTTGAACACCGGGCGGATGCCCTCGGCGTGACGGGCGTCACGGGCCTGCTGCTCGGTGATCCCGCGCAGCGACGCGATCTGCGCGTCGCTGAAGCCGTGCTCCTTGGCCCAGCGGAGGGTGTCGGCGTCGAGGGTCTCGGCGTTCTTGACCTCCAGGGCGACTTCGTTGATCAACACGATCTGGTCGATGAACCACGGGTCGATCTTGGTGGCCTCGAAGACCTCGTCGGCGGTGGCGCCCGCGACGAGCGCCTGCTGCACGGTGACGATGCGACCGTCGGTCGGGATCGCCGACTTCTGCAGCAGCGCGTCCTTGTCGAGCTCGGCCGCCGGAGTGTCCCAGTGGAACGACGAGCCGCGCTTCTCGAGCGAGCGGAGCGACTTCTGCAGCGCCGTCGCGTAGTTGCGGCCGATCGCCATCGCCTCGCCGACGCTCTTCATCGTCGTGGTGAGCGTGGCGTCCGCCGCGGGGAACTTCTCGAACGCGAACCGCGGGGTCTTCACGACCACGTAGTCGAGCGTGGGCTCGAAGCTGGCCGGGGTGACGCGGGTGATGTCGTTCTCGATCTCGTCGAGGCGGTACCCGATCGCGAGCTTCGCGGCGATCTTCGCGATCGGGAAGCCCGTCGCCTTCGACGCGAGCGCCGAGGAGCGGGAGACGCGCGGGTTCATCTCGATGACGATGACGCGACCGTTCGACGGGTCGACGGCGAACTGGATGTTGCAGCCGCCGGTGTCGACGCCGACGCGACGGATGATGTCGATGCCGATGTCGCGCATGTTCTGGTACTCGCGGTCGGTCAGCGTCAGCGCGGGGGCGACGGTGATCGAGTCGCCGGTGTGGACGCCCACGGGGTCGACGTTCTCGATCGAGCAGATCACGACGGTGTTGTCGTAGTTGTCGCGCATCAGCTCGAGCTCGTACTCCTTCCAGCCGAGGATCGACTCCTCGAGCAGGACCTCGGTCGTCGGGCTGGACTGCAGCCCGTCGCCGACGAAGCGGACGAGTTCTTCCTCGTTGTAGGCGAAGCCGGAGCCGAGGCCGCCCATGGTGAAGGACGGACGGACGACGAGCGGGTAGCCGAGGTCCTGCGCGTACTCCTTCGCCTCCTCCAAGGTGTGCGCGATGTGGCTGCGCGCGACGTCGGCACCGGACTCGAGGACGAGCTCCTTGAAGAGCTGGCGGTCCTCACCGCGCTGGATGGCGTCCACCTTCGCGCCGATCAGCTCCACGCCGTACTTGTCGAGGATGCCCTCGGCGTCGAGCTTGATCGCGGCGTTCAGGGCGGTCTGGCCACCGAGGGTCGGCAGCACTGCGTCCGGCTGCTCGATCTTGATGATCTCCTCGAGCGAGGCACTCGTGATCGGCTCGATGTAGGTCGCGTCGGCGAAGTCCGGGTCGGTCATGATCGTCGCCGGGTTCGGGTTGACGAGGATCACCCGGACGCCCTCGGCACGGAGGACACGGCACGCCTGGGTGCCGGAGTAGTCGAACTCGGCGGCCTGCCCGATGACGATCGGGCCGGAGCCGATGACGAGGACGGAGTTGATGTCTGCGCGCTTCGGCATCAGTTGGCTTCCTTGGTGATGTCTGCTGCGGGGGTCGTGGCGTCGGCGGTCGCCGCGTCGAGCGGCTCTCCGTCGCGACGCTCGCGCACCAGGTCCGCGAACCGGTCGAAGAGGTACATGGAGTCGTGCGGGCCGGCCGCCGCCTCGGGGTGGTACTGCACGCTGAACGCGGGCACGTCGAGCGCGCGGAGGCCCTCGACCACCTGGTCGTTCAGGGAGTAGTGCGAGACCTCGACGCGACCGAAGCCGGCCGGTGACTCGACGACCTCGCCGAGGGGCGCGTCGACCGCGAAGCCGTGGTTCTGGCTCGTGATCTCGACCTTGCCGGTCACGTTGTCGAGCACCGGCTGGTTGATGCCGCGGTGCCCGAACGGGAGCTTGTAGGTGCCGAACCCGAGGGCCCGTCCGAGCAGCTGGTTGCCGAAGCAGATGCCGAAGAACGGGCGCCCGGTCTTCAGGCTGCCCTGGAGCAGCTCCACCTGGGCGTCCGACGCGGCAGGGTCGCCGGGGCCGTTCGAGTAGAAGAGCGCGTCCGGCGCGAGGGCCTCGAGCTCGTCGGCGGTGATGTCCTGCGGCACGACGTGCACCTCGAAGCCGCGCTCGGCGAGGTACCGCGTGGTCGAGGCCTTCACGCCCAGGTCGAGCACGGCCAGCTTGCCGATCTGCTCGCCGACCGCGGGGACCACGTAGGTCTCGGGCGTCGACACGATCGACGAGAAGCTCGCGCCCGCCATCGTGGCCTGCGCGCGGACCGCGTCGAGCTGCTCCGACTCGGACAGGGCGGCGTCGGCGCCGCTGAACACGCCGCCCTTCATGGCGCCTGCGTCGCGGATCCGGCGCGTGAGCGCCCGGGTGTCGATCCCGGAGATGCCGACGATGCCGTCGCGCACGAGGTGGTCGTCGAGCGAGGCGTTCGCGCGGTGGTTCGACACGACGCGGCTGGGGTCGCGCACGACGTAGCCGGCGACCCAGATGCGACGGGACTCGGGGTCCTCGTCGTTCACACCCGTGTTGCCGATGTGCGGCGCGGTCTGCACCACGATCTGTCCGGCGTAGGAGGGGTCGGTGAGCGTCTCCTGGTACCCGGTCATGCCGGTCGCGAAGACCACCTCGCCGAGCGTGCGCCCGCGGGCGCCGTAGGCCCAGCCGTCGTACCGGGTGCCGTCCTCGAGGACCAGTACGGCCCGTTCGCGTGTCATCAGTTCGTCCCTTCGCCCGCGGTGTGCGGGTGTTCGTGCTTCGTCGACAGTCCCTGCAGGGCGGCCAGTGCTGCGCCGTCGCCCTCCGGGAACCGGAAGTAGGTGTCGAGGTCCGACGCACCTGCGGCGCCGGTCGCCGTCCATCGCAGACGGACCAGTCCCCCGGGCTCGACCACGCGGTCGATGGCCCACGTGGCGCGGTCGGCGCCGCGGACGGCGGAGGCTTCGATCCAGCGGTCCGGGGTGCCGGCGTGGTGGAGCACCACGCCGGCGTCGTGGACGGTCACGCCGCCGCGGCCCCGGAAGCCGAGTCCGCCAGCGGTGATCCGCTCGAGCGGTTGGTCGGCGCGGGTCGTCGCGACGCTGAAGCCGTCCCAGGACCCGGCCGCCGGTCCGACGTCGGTCGGCACCGGGACGGGAGGCACGGATTCCGCCTGCTTCCTCGCCCGCGTCCGCCAGGTGCGTGCCATGGCGACGAACAGCGCGACGACGAGGGCGAGGATGATCCCGCCTTCGAGCCAGCGCAGCGCGTCACCGCTCATGCCGTCGCCTCCGTCCGCGCGGCGCGCGCGTGTCCGGCGACCGTCTCCGCGTCGACGAGCTCCCCCGCCAGGAGCGTCGGGTACCCGTGGTGGAAGGTCGCGACGACCCGGCCCGGGAGCCGCATGCCGAGGTACGGCGAGTTCTGCGACTGCCCGGCGAGGTCGGCGACGGAGAACTCGCGGACGGCCGTCGGGTCGTACAGGGTGATCTCGGCCGGTGCGCCCTCGGCGATCCGCTGCCCGTGCCCCTCGACCTGGCCGATGCGCGCGGGCGCCTCGGACAGGACGCGCGCGACGTCGGCCCAGTCGAGCCGGCCGTCGTCGACCACGGCGGCCTGCACGACGCTCAGCGCGGACTCGAGGCCGACCATGCCGTTCGCCGCCGCGGGCCACTCGCAGCACTTCGCCTCGGCGGTGTGCGGCGCGTGGTCGGTCGCGACGATGTCGATCGTGCCGTCGGCCAGGGCGGCCCGGAGCGCGTCGACGTCCTCGCGCGAGCGCAGCGGCGGGTTGACCTTGTACCGGGCGTCGTAGCCGGGTGCGCCGTCGTGCCCGGCGATGAGGTCCTCAGTCAGCACCAGGTGGTGCGGCGTGACCTCGGCGGTGACGTCGATGCCGCGGGACTTGGCCCAGCGGATCACCTCGACGCTGCCGGCGGTCGAGACGTGGCACACGTGCAGCCGCGCCCCGACGTGGTCGGCGAGCAGGACGTCGCGGGCGATGATCGCCTCTTCCGCGACCGCCGGCCAACCGGCGAGCCCGAGCTCCGACGACAGCCGGCCCTCGTTCATCTGGGCGCCGATGGTCAGCCTCGGCTCCTGCGCGTGCTGCGCGAGCACGCCGCCGAAGCCCTTGATGTACTCGAGCGCCCGGCGCATGAGGAGCGGGTCGGACACGCACGAGCCGTCGTCCGAGAAGACCCGGACCTTCGCCCGGCTCGTCGCCATCGCGCCGATCTCGGACAGGTGGGTGCCCTGGAGTCCCTGGGAGACCGCACCGATCGGGCGCACCGTGACGTACCCGGCGTCGTCGCCGAGCGCCTGCACCTGCTCGACCACCCCGGCGGTGTCCGCCACGGGCGACGAGTTCGCCATCGCGTTGACGGCGGTGAAGCCGCCGGCGGCCGCGGCACGCGAGCCGGTGAGGACCGTCTCCGACTCCTCGAAGCCGGGCTCGCGCAGGTGGGTGTGGAGGTCCACGAGACCGGGCAGGGCGATCAGACCGTCCGCATCGACGACCGTGGCGCCGGCCGCGTCGAGACCGGACCCGACCGCGGTGATGCGCCGCGCCTCCAGGCGGATGTCGGCACGCGTGCCGTCGACCAGCTGCGCGCCGCGGATGAGGTGGGCGGTCATGCGACGGTCTCCTTCGTTGCTGCGGTCGCTTCGGCCCCGGTCAGGGCCAGGTAGAGCACGGCCATCCGGACCGACACGCCGTTCTCGACCTGCTCGACGACCGTCGAGCGGGGGTCGTCGGCGGCGACGCCGGCGATCTCGAGCCCGCGGTTCATCGGGCCCGGGTGCATGATCAGCGTGCGCTCGTCGAGCCGGGCGAACCGGCTCGCCGTGAGGCCCCAGTGCCGGGTGTACTCGCGCGGGTTCGGGAAGAACGCGTCGTTCATCCGCTCCTGCTGGATGCGCAGGGTCATCACGACGTCCGGGTCCTCGGCGAGGGCGACGTCGAGATCGTGGTGCACCGCGGCGCCGAACGGCGTGCTCGCGACGGGGAGCAGGGTCGGCGGCGCGGCGAACGTGACGCTCGCGCCGAGGGTCTGCAGGAGCCAGGCGTTGCTCCGGGCGACCCGGCTGTGCAGCACGTCGCCGACGATGAGGACCCGGACGCCGTCGAGGCCCTGGCCCCGACTGCCGGCACCGTGCAGGCGCCGACGCATCGTGAACGCGTCGAGCAGGGCCTGCGTGGGGTGCTCGTGCGTGCCGTCGCCGGCGTTGACGACCGGGACGTCGATCCAGTCGGCGTCGGCGAGGACCCGCGGCGCACCGGACGCGCCGTGGCGCATCACGATGCCGTCGATGCCCATCGCGCCGAGGGTCTGCACGGTGTCCTTGAGGGACTCGCCCTTGGAGACGCTCGAGCCCTTCGCCGCGAAGTTGAGGACGTCGGCGGAGAGGCGCTTGGCGGCCGCCTCGAACGAGATCCGGGTGCGCGTGGAGTCCTCGAAGAAGAGGTTCACGACGGTCTTGCCGCGGAGCGCGGGGAGCTTGCGGACCTCGCGCGTGTTGACCTCGGCCATCTCCTCGGCGACGTCGAGGATGTGGATCGCCTCGGCGCGGGAGAGGTCGGCGGTGGAGAGGAGGTGCTTCACGCTGCACCCCCGTCGCCCTGCTCGATGACGACCTCGTCGGTGCCGTCGGTCTCGGTCAGCCGGAGCGTCACCCGCTCGTCGGAGGCCGTCGGCAGGTTCTTGCCGACGTGGTCCGCGCGGATCGGGAGCTCGCGGTGGCCCCGGTCGACGAGCACGGCGAGCCGGACCGCCCGCGGGCGACCGATGCCCTGGAGCGCGTCGAGCGCCGCTCGGACCGTGCGACCGGAGTACAGGACGTCGTCGACGAGGACCACGACCTTGCCGTCGATGCCGCTCGCCGGGATGGTCGTCCGGTGCGGCGCGCGACCGATGCCGTGGCCGAGGTCGTCGCGGTGCATCGTGACGTCGAGCGTGCCGACGCGGTGCGACCTGCCGGCGTCCGCGCCGGTCGCTGCCGGTTCGCTCGTCCGCTCGGGCTCGCTGTCCGCCCACTCGGGCTCGATGTCCGCCAGGATGCGGTCGAGCCGCTCGGCCAGGACGGCACCCCGTGTCGGGATGCCCAGGAGCACGAGGTCCGAGGCACCGTGGTTGGCCTCGAGGATCTCGTGCGCGATGCGTGTCAGAGCACGCGTGATGTCGGAGTGCTGCAGGACCGTTCTGGTGCCCACGCCGACCTCCTTCCCCGCCTCACCGGACGGCATTAAAGGATGCTGACGTGGTCAACCCTACCGGGACTCCTGGTCCTCTGCGACCGTCCGACCGGACGGTGCACCGCTCGCCTTCTCGCCCGGCGCGCGGCCGCCGGCGACGGCCCCGAGCACTCCGTTGACGAACCCGGCGGACTCCTCCGTCGAGAGCGACTGGGCCAGCTCGACCGCCTCGGCGATCGCGACCGCGTCGGGGACCTCGGGGTTGAACCGGAGCTCCCAGACGCCCATGCGCAGGATGCAGCGGTCGAGCACCGGCATGCGGGCGATCGACCACCCCTGGGCGTGCTCGACGATCACGGCGTCGATCTCGTGGCGCGCGTCGTCGACACCCGTGACGATCTGGCGGGCGTAGTCCCAGCTGGAGGCACGCTCCGGCTGGTCGAGGTGCCGGACGGTCTCGGTCGCGAGGACGTCCGCGATCGGGAGCTCACGCACCTCGGCCACGTACAGCATGTCGAGGGCGCGCTTGCGGGCCTTCGAACGAGCACTCATACGGGCGTCGCCTAGGAGTTGACGCGGCCGAGGAAGCTGCCGTCGCGCGTGTCGATCTTCACCGTGGTGCCGCTCTCGAGGTACAGCGGAACCTGGATGCGGTGGCCGGTCGCGATGATCGTCGCGTCCTTCGTGCCACCGGACGAGCGGTCGCCCTGCAGGCCGGGCTCGGTCTCGACCTCGGTGACGATCGACGTCGGGAGCTCGACGTAGAGCGGGTTGCCCTCGTTCATCGCGATGGTGACCATCGCGGACTCGAGCAGGTAGTTCTTCGCGTCGCCGACGACCGTCGCCGAGACCGGGATCTGGTCGTAGGTGTCGGTGTCCATGAACACGTAGGAGTCGCCGTCCTCGTAGAGGAACTGGTAGTCACGGCGGTCGACCGTCGCGGTGTCGATCTTCGCGCCCGCGTTGAAGGTGCGGTCGACGACCTTGCCCGACACGACGTTCTTCAGCTTGGTGCGGACGAACGCGCCGCCCTTGCCCGGCTTGACGTGCTGGAACTCGACGACCGACCAGAGCTGCCCGTCGATGATGAGAACGGCGCCGTTCTTGATGTCAGTGGTACTGGCCATGAGTCTTCGATGTCCCGTTCGATCGTGTTGTGAAGGTCTGCGGACCGCGCTGGGTCCCGGACGAGTGTAGCGGACGGGTCGTGGCGTCCCCGCGCACTGCGCCTGCGCCTGCGCCTGCGCCTGCGCCTGCGCCTGCGCCTGCGCCTGCGGTCACTCTCGTCGTCGCGCGCGGATCGCGTCGACCGCCGCCCAGGCGAGCAGCACCACCGCCGCTCCCCCGAGCAGCGCTCCGGCCACCCCGGTCGAGATGACCGCGGTCGGCCGCGCCGGCAGCGCGAGGTACACGATCGACAGGATGCCGGCCCCGGCGCCGAGCAGCACGAGCAGCACCCGCCGGACCACCCCGTTCAGCGTCCGTCGGTCCCGCCGGTCCGCGAACAGCCGGATGTTGACCGACAGCTTGCCGGTCTCGATCGCCTCGCCGATGCGGTCCACCCGGCGCGGCAGCCGGCGTGCGGCCGTCACCGCGCCGAACAGCTCGCGCACCGCCACGTCCCGGAGCTTGCCCGGTTGCAGCTGGTCGCGGATCTGTTCGGAGGCGAGTCCTCGTGACTCCTCGAGCAGGTCGAACGAGGGGGCGAGCGTGCGCAGTGTCCCCTCGAAGATCGCCAGGGCGCGCGCGGCGGCGACGAAGTCCGGCGGCGCCTTCAGCCGGTACCGGCCGAACACCGCGACGGCGTCGTCCACCGTCTCGACGCCGATCCGGGCACCCGGACCGAGCTCGTCCGCGACGAAGCGCGCGATGTCCCGGCGGAAGTCGGGTTCGTCCTGGGCGTCCCGGACCGGTGCCATCCGGAGCACCGCGTCGGCGATCCGCGACGTGTCGTCCTGGATGTACGCGGCGAGCAGCTCCTGCACGATGTCCCGGAGACCGGGGTCGAGCCTGCCCACCGAGCCGAAGTCGATGAGCGCCGGCCGGCCGTCGGGCAGCAGCAGGACGTTCCCGGGGTGGAGGTCACCGTGGTACACGCCGTCGAACACCACCTGCCGGAGGAACGCCCGGAGGATCGACCGCATCGGCTGGTCGAGGTCGCGGTCGCTCCGCTCGGCCCGGATCGCGCTGAGGGTGTCCCCCTCGAGGAACTCCATCACGAGCACGCGCCGACCGGAGAGCTCCGGGTACGGGTCCGGGAAGCGCACCTCGTCGGGGCGGGCGCTCCGGCGCTGGGCAGCCCGCAGTGCCTCGAGGTTCCGGAGCTCCGAGCTGAAGTCGACCTGCCGCACGAGGTCGTCGGCGTACTGCTGGGCCACGTCCTGCACGCCGACCTGACGGGCCTCGACCGACCAGCGCGCCATGAACCTCACGACGCGGAGGGCGATGTCGACGTCGCGCCGCACGGCCTGGTCGATGCCGGGCCGCTGCACCTTGACGGCGACGCTCGTGCCGTCGGCGAGGCGGGCTCGGTGGACCTGCGCGATCGACGCCGCGGCCACCGGGACCGGGTCGAAGGCCGCGAAGACCTCGTCCACGGGGGCGCCGAGTTCGCGTTCGAGCAGCGCTGCGACCTCGTCCGCGGGTGCCGGGGACACGTTCCGCTGCAGGTGCGCGAGCCCCTCGGTCCACTCCTCGGGGAGCAGGTCGTCACGGGTGGAGAGGAGCTGGCCCATCTTCACGAACCCGCCGCCGGCCTCCTCGAGCGCACGGCGCAGGTGCTCGGCCTGGCTGCGGCGGAGGTCCGCGGTCGCCGGGTCGTGCGAGAAGTCCAGGCGCCGGAACGGGACGAGGCCGTGCCGGCGTGCGATCGACAGCAGCTCGGTGAACCGGCGGGCACGGGACCGGACGGTCCCGGGGTCGGTCGCGTCCGGTGTGGACAGGTCGCTCAGGCGTGGCGGGGTGGGCACGGTTCCAGTCTGCTCCCCCGCCCTGCGTGGTCGGTTCCTCCACAGCCTGGAGGCGCGGCTCGCCGTCCCCAGGTCGGCCGACGCCCGTCCTGCGGCCGCCTCCACTGCGTCACGCTGGGATCGATTCACCTGGTCCGTTTCGCAGCACCAGAGTGGTCAGACATGCGACATTTCGACAACTGTGCTCCGGGGGCTCGCCGACGTATCGTGGTGGTCCAAGGCGGACCGGCGGCTCGCAGAGCGCGCGTTGTGCCGCCGCGTCCCTCGGAGCAGGCCGACCGTCGACATGAAGGAGCCGGAGTGATGCCGATCTTCAGACGCCTCCCGGATGCGCTCGATCCCGACCGCGACGACGACGCGTACTGGGCATGGGAGAACGGAGCAACCATCGCCGAGTTCCACGAATGGAAGCGGACGGATGTCCTCACCGTGTCGATGCGGGTGAAGTGGTGGTGGCGACGAACCCGCCGCGTCCTCCGCTGAGCTAGACCCCGACCTCCTGGTAGGCGGTGAAGAGCAGGTGGTCCTCGGGCCCCTCGAGCGTGACCGGCTTGCCGACACCGTCGAGGATGATGAACCGGAGCATGCCGGCGCGGGCCTTCTTGTCACGACGCATCGTGGCGAGGAGACCCTCCCAGCGGCCGATGCCGTAGGTCGTGGGCAGCTCGAGCGACTCGAGGATCGCGCGGTGCCGGTCCACCGTGGCGTCGTCGAGGTGTCCGGTGAGGCGCGCGAGCTCGGCGGCGAAGACCATCCCGACCGCGACGGCCGCTCCGTGGCGCCACTGGTACCGCTCGGCGTGCTCGATGGCGTGCCCGAGGGTGTGCCCGTAGTTCAGGATCTCGCGGCGGCCCTGCTCGGTGAAGTCGTCCGAGACGACCTGCGCCTTGAGCTCGATCGCGAGCTCGACGGCGCGACGGAACTCCGGCGTGGTCGGGTCGGTGACGCGATCGACGTCGGCCTCGATGATGTCGAGGATCTCCGGGACGGCGATGAAGCCGGCCTTCACGATCTCGGCGAAGCCCGTGAGGATCTCGTTGCGGGGCAGCGTGGCGACGAGGTCGATGTCGGCGACGACCGCGCGGGGTGCGTAGAAGGCGCCGACGAGGTTCTTGCCCTCGTTGGTGTTGATGCCGGTCTTGCCGCCGACGCTCGCGTCCACCATGCCGAGCACGCTCGTGGGGATCGCGACGTACGGCACCCCGCGCAGCCAGGTCGCCGCGACGAACCCGGCGAGGTCGGTCACGGCACCGCCCCCGAGGCCGATGACGGCGTCGGTGCGGGTGAAGTCGGACTGCCCCATGATCTGCCAGCAGAACGCGGCGACCTCGACGCGCTTGGCGCCCTCGGCATCCGGGACCTCGGCGATGAGGGCCTCGAGGCCGGCGTCGACGAGCAGGTCGCGCAGCGCGTTCGCCCGGGCGCCGAGCGTCGGGGCGTGCACGATGAGGACCTTGGCGACGCGAGGTCCGAGGAGCGCCGGCACCGACCCGAGCAGGCCGTTGCCGACGGCCACGACGTAGCCGTCCGCGCCGCCGACGCGGATCTCGGTGGTGCCCTCGGGGAGGACGGACTGGGTCGGGTCGGTCACGCTGTTCCTTCGCTCGTGGGTGCACCGGTGCTGGCCGGAGGGGTCTCGTCGCGCAGCCACGCGACGACGTCGTCGACGACGTGCGACATCGGCCGGCGCGAGGTGTCGAACACCGCGTGCGCGAGCTCGGCGTAGGTCGCCGCTCGCGCGTCCATGATCGTCTGCCACGCGTCGATGCCGCCGTTCGCCAGGAGCGGCCGGTCACTGCCGGCGATCCGGTCGGCGACGGCCTCGGGCGAGACGGTCAGCAGGACGATGCGCGCCCCGGCCATGGCCTCGCGCGTGGCGACGTGGGTGACGGCGCCGCCACCGACGGCGATGACGCCCCCGGTCGACAGCGCTGCCCGGACGGCTGCGGCCTCGAGTTCACGGAAGGCGGCCTCGCCACGGTCCGCGAAGATCCCGGGGATCGGACCGTGCTCGCGGACGATCACCCGGTCGGTGTCGGTGAACGGGACGCCGAGCGCCTTCGCCACGCGCTTGCCGACGCTGGACTTGCCGGCGCCCATCGGCCCGATGATGACCACCGGGGCTGCGGGACCGGCCGACGGCGACGCCGCCGGCTCGGGTGCGTGCGTCACCAGGCCGTGGAGTGCTCGGCGGCCTCGGTGCTGCGGGTGCGCAGCGTCTCCGGGATCGACGCGAGGTACGCGTCGAGGTTCCGCTTCGTCTCGACGACGTTGTCGCCACCGAACTTCTCGAGCACGGCGTCGGCGAGGACGAGCGCGACCATGGCCTCGGCCACGACACCGGCGGCCGGGACGGCGCAGACGTCGGAGCGCTGGTGGTGCGCCGAGGCGTCCTCACCCGTGGCGACGTCGATGGTGTGCAGCGCGTGCGGGACGGTCGCGATCGGCTTCATGCCGGCGCGGACGCGCAGCACGGTGCCCGTGGACATGCCGCCCTCGGTGCCGCCGGCGCGGTCGGACGTGCGGTAGATCTCGCCGTCTTCGCGGAAGAGCTCGTCGTGCGCCTCGGACCCACGGCGGGCAGCGGTCGCGAAGCCGTCGCCGACCTCGACGCCCTTGATCGCCTGGATGCCCATGATCGCGGCGGCGAGACGGGCGTCGAGCCGGCGGTCCCACTGCACGTGCGATCCGAGTCCGGGCGGGACGCCGTAGAACAGCACCTCGACGACGCCGCCGAGGGTGTCGCCGTCTTTCTTCGCGGCTTCGACCTCGGTCACCATGCGAGCGGAGGTCTCGGCGTCGAAGCACCGCAGCTGGTCGTCGTCGAGGCGGTCGACGTCGTCCGGCAGGGGCAGCGCGGTGCCGTCGGGGACGCGGACGGTGCCGACCTGCAGCGTGTGCGCGACCGATCGGATGCCGAGCTCCGCCAGGAAGGACTTCGCGACGGCGCCGAGCGCGACCCGGGCCGCGGTCTCGCGCGCGCTCGCGCGTTCGAGGATCGGGCGGGCCTCGTCGAAGCCGTACTTCTGCATGCCGACGAGGTCGGCGTGGCCCGGACGCGGGCGGGTGAGCGGGGCGCTCCGCCCACGGGAGAGGTCGGTCTGCTCGACGGGCTCGGGGTTCATGACCTCGACCCACTTCGGCCACTCGGTGTTGCCGATGCGGATCGCGATCGGGCTGCCGAGCGAGTAGCCGTGCCGGACGCCGCCGGAGACGTGCAGTTCGTCCTGCTCGAACTTCATGCGGGAGCCGCGGCCGTAGCCGAGCTTGCGTCGCGCGAGATCGGTACGGATGGACTCGAACGACACCGGGACACCCGCGGGCAGGCCCTCGAGCATCGCGATCAGTTCGGGTCCGTGGGACTCACCAGCAGTCAACCAACGAAGCATGGTGTCCATCTTCCCACAGCCCGGGCCCCGTGCGACGCCGCTCGACTACTGGTAATCGGGGTGTGCCCGGAGCCACGCCTGGAACTGGTCGACGGCGACGAGGTGCTGCGCGTACGTGTCGGAGAACACCGTCTCGCCGGTCTCGAGGTTCACCGTCACGAAGTACAGCCACTTCCCCTGCGCCATGTTCGTGACGGCCTTGATCGCGATGTCGCCGGGGTTCGAGATCGGTGCCGGCGGCAGGCCGTCGTGCACGTAGGTGTTGTACTTGTTCGACGCGTCCTTGCGCTCGGCGTCGGTCGTCGTCACCCGGTGGGTGTTGCCGGTGCCGTAGGCGACCGTCGCGTCGGACTGCAGCGGCATGTCGATGTCGAGCCGGTTCTGGAACACCCGCGCGACCTTCGGGTAGTCGGCCGCGAGGCCCGCTTCCTTCTGGACGAGCGAGGCGAAGATGATCACGCGCTCCTGGTCGGCCTCGGCCACACCGGCGGCGGAGAGGTGCTCCTTCATCGTGTCGACCATCGACTTGAAGTACTCCGTCGCGCTCCACCCCGGGTTGATCGGGTAGGTCGCCGGGAACAGCCAGCCCTCGAGCGTGGTCGTGTTCGCCGGCAGGTCGTACGCGGAGAGGTCCTTCGCCGCAGCGGAGACCTCGGCGGCTGAGAGCCCCGCCTTCGAGACCATGCCGGCCTCGATGTCCTTGAGCGCCGTGCCCTCGGGGATCACGATCGAGGCCTGGACGCGGTTGTCCTTGTCCTGCAGCGCCGCGAGGGCCGCCTTCGAGCTCATCTTCTTCTTGAGCGCGTACGACCCCGGCTGGAACTGGACGTTCGGCGAGGCGAGCAGGAGCTTGTAGAAGACCTTCGAGTCCTTCACGACACCGCTGCGCTGCAGGGTCGCGGCGACGTTCTCGCCGATGTCGCCCTGCTTGATGGTGATCGTCACCTTGCTGGTGCCGTCGCCGGAGTAGTCGTCGGGCTCCTGGGAACCGCTGATGGCGGCGACGAGCTGCTGGACCTTGGGGGCCGCGAAGGAGTATGCGGACACCCCGACCGCGAGGACCACCGCGACGATGACGATGCCCGCGATGAGCGGGCCGCGACGACGCTTCGGGCGCGGCTCACGCGGGCCGCGTGGCGACCTGGAGGCGCCCCCACGTCCACCGCGACCGCCGCGTCCACCGTCTCCCGCGCCTCCGGGGCCGTTGCCGGGCTGGTCGGGACCACCTGCGCCGGCACCCGCGCCGGCGGCGGTGGCCGCACCGCCGCGTGCCGCGGCACGCGCGTCGTCGTCGACGTGGAGTTCGCCGGTGAGGAGCGCGTGCACGTCCGGGTGCAGTTCGTCGGGTGACGACGCCACCGGGGCGTCCGCCGCGGCGGCGCGACCGTCGATGTCGGCTCGGCCGAGGTCGGGACGGTCGGTGCTCGACCCGGCCGCGTCGGTGCGGGCCGGGCTCGCGGCCGCGGGGCCCGCGTCGGCGCGCGCCCGCGCGGCTTCGGCGGCGCGTGCTTCGCGTCGGGACATCGGTCGACCGGTCGCGTCCGGGGCGCCGTTCCGCACGCCGGTGGTCTCGCCCGCGTCACCGCGTGCGTCGGGGGTCTCCGCACGGTCGGAAGTCGTCTTCCGCCGCTCGGCGTCGTTGCCGGGCGCGATGATCGCGTTCCAGTCCAGGTCGTCTGCCAACGGTCCTCGGGTCTCTCGGTCGGGAACTCCGTCTGGGCTCGGGGTGCTGGGCGACGGTGTGGCAGCCGCGTTCAGGCGAGCACTGCGGTGGTCCGCAGTTTCAGGGGAGCGTGGCCCCGGGTGGGGCACTGGCCGCACGCTCGTGGTCGAGCGCGTGTTGCAGAATGATAACAGCGGCCGCTTGGTCGATCACGGCGCGGGACTTCTTCGTGTTCTTGCCGGCCTGGTGCAGGCCGCGCTGGGCCGTCACGGTCGAGAGTCGTTCGTCGACCAGACGCACCGGACGGTGTTCCGCCAGGCGTCCGGCGAACTCCCGAGCGTCCGCCGTGGACGGTGTGTCCCCGCCCGACATCGAGAGCGGCAGCCCGACGACGATCTCGAGGACGTCGTACTCCTCCGCGATCTCGAGGATCCGCCGGACGTCCGTGGCGTCGTGCCGGGCGACGGTCTCGACGGGCGTCGCGAGGAGCCCATCGCGATCGCACACGGCGACCCCGATCCGGGCGCGGCCGACGTCGACGCCGAGCCGGCGCCCGGAACGGATCGCCACGATCAGGCCGCGAGCCGGTCGGTGACCGCGCGGAGGGCTGCCGGGAGCGCGGACGCGTCGGTGCCACCGCCCTGCGCGAGGTCCGGCTTGCCGCCGCCACCACCACCGAGGACGCCGGCGGCTTCCTTCGCGAGCGGTCCTGCCTGCACACCGGCGGCGCGGGCGGCGTCGTTCGTCGCGACGATGACCACCGGCTTGTCGTTGATGACCGCGCCGAGGACCACCACCGCGGCACCGTCGCCGAGCTGGCTGCGGACACCGGTCGCGAGCGCGCGGAGGTCGTCACCGGACTGGAGTCCCTGGACGGACTCGGCCACGACGGTCGTCGCGCCCACCGTCGTCGCCTGGCGTGCGATCGCCGGGACGCGCTGCTGGAGGTTCGCGGACTCGAACTCGGCGACGCGCTTCTGCGCCGTCCGGAGGTCCTCCATCAGGGACTGCACGCGGGTCGGCAGGTCCTCTCGGGGGGCCTTGAGCGCGCTCGACAGCTGGGACACGATGGTGCGCTCGACGGCGAGGTCGCGGAAGCCCTCGAGCCCGACGAGCGCCTCGACGCGGCGGTTGGTCGAACCGACGCTCGACTCCCCCACGAGGTTGACGAGCCCGACCTGGGCGCTGGACGCCACGTGCGTGCCACCGCAGAGTTCACGGGACCACGGGCCGCCGATGTCGACCATGCGGACCTCGGAGCCGTACTTCTCGCCGAACAGCGCCTGCGCGCCGAGCGACTTGGCCTCGTCGAGCGGGAGCACGCGCGTCGAGACCTCGAGGTCGGAGCGGATCGCGGTGTTCACGACCTCCTCGATCTCGGAACGGGTCTCGAGCGAGACCGGCTGCGACCACGAGAAGTCGAGCCGCATGTAGCCCGACTTGTTGTACGAGCCGGCCTGGAGCGCCTCCGG
This sequence comes from Curtobacterium sp. 320, assembly GCF_031455235.1. NCBI lineage: Bacteria > Bacillati > Actinomycetota > Actinomycetes > Micrococcales > Microbacteriaceae > Curtobacterium > Curtobacterium sp. 320. The sequence continues at coordinate 184,343 of NZ_JAVDSI010000004.1, forward strand.
GCCGAGGATGTCGCGCAGTGCGGCGTTCACGAGGTGCGTCGCGGAGTGCGCCTGGGTCGCACCGCGGCGGTACTCGGCGTCGACCACGGTCGTCGCCGGCGCACCGACACCGACCTCGCCCGAGCGCACCTGGACCGTGTGGCTCCACAGACCGGCGACGGGACGCTGGACGTCGAGCACCTCGAGGTCGAAGCCGTTGCCGACGATCGAGCCCTGGTCGGCGTCCTGACCACCGGACTCGGCGTAGAGGGAGGTCTCGCCGAGGATGACCTCGGCGATGTCGCCCGCGACCGCACGGTCGACGCTCACGCCGTCCACGATGATGCCGAGGATGTTCGTCTCGGCCTCGAGCGCGTCGTAGCCGAGGAAGACGGTCTCGCCCTGCGCCCGGAACGCGCTGTAGACGCTGAGGTCGGCGAGCGCGGTCTTCTTGCTCTTGGCGTCCGCCTTCGCCCGCGCCCGCTGCTCGGACATCAGGGTCTCGAACGCGGACCGGTCGACCTGGACGCCGGCTTCCTCGGCCATCTCCATCGTGAGGTCGATCGGGAAGCCGAAGGTGTCGTGCAGGAGGAACGCCGTGTCCCCGCCGATCGCGGGCGCGCCGTCCTGCTTCGCACGCTCGACCGCGACGTCGAGGATCGTCGTGCCCTGCGCGAGCGTGCGGAGGAAGGTCTCCTCTTCCGCGTAGGCGATGCGCGCGATGCGGTCGTAGTCGCTGCCGACCTCGGGGTAGGCGTCGCGCATGGCGTCGCGGGACGCGGGGAAGAGCCGGGGGAAGGTCGCACCCTCGACGCCGAGCAGGCGCATCGCGCGCACGGTGCGGCGGAGCAGGCGGCGGAGGATGTAGCCGCGGCCCTCGTTCGACGGGGAGACGCCGTCGGCGATGAGCATGAGCGCCGACCGGACGTGGTCCGCGATGACGCGCATGCGGACGTCGTCCTCGTGCACGGCGCCGTACCGACGACCGGAGATCGCCGCCGCCTCGTCGAGGACCGGGCGCACCTGGTCGATCTCGTACATGTTGTCGACGCCCTGCTTGATGAAGGCGACGCGCTCGAGCCCCATGCCGGTGTCGATGTTCTTGTTCGGCAGCTCGCCCGTGATCTCGAAGTCGTACTTCGAACGGACGTCGGCGATCTGGTACTGCATGAACACCAGGTTCCAGATCTCGACGTAGCGGTCGTCGTCGGTCGCCGGACCGCCGTCGATGCCGTACTCCGGACCGCGGTCGAAGAAGATCTCGGAGCAGGGGCCCGCCGGCCCGGGCTGCCCGGTCGACCAGTAGTTCGTGTCCTTGCCGAGCCGCTGGATCCGCTCGTCGGGGAGCGAGGAGTGCTGCTTCCAGAAGGCGATCGCCTCGTCGTCGTCCTCGTACACGGTGACCCAGAGGTCGTCGGGCGAGAAGCCGAGCCCACCGTCCGGCTCGGGCGTCGTCAGGAACTGCCAGGCGTACTCGATCGCCTGCTCCTTGAAGTAGTCGCCGAACGAGAAGTTGCCGTTCATCTGGAAGAACGTGCCGTGCCGCGGGGTCTTGCCGACCTCTTCGATGTCGTTCGTGCGGATGCACTTCTGGACACTCGTGGCACGGGGGTACGGCGCCGGGACGAGCCCGGTCAGGTACGGGATGAACGGCACCATGCCGGCGACCGTGAACAGGAGCGAGGGGTCGTCCGAGACGAGCGAGGCGGACGGGACGACGGTGTGGCCGCGGTCACCGAAGAACTGGAGCCAACGGCGGCGGATCTCTGCGGTCTGCATGGTGCTTCCTGGTTTCAGGTCGTGTGCGTGGGAGGGGTCGTCGGTCAGACGTCGGTGCGGAGCTCGGCCTCGCGAGAGCGGTAGCCCTCGGCCACGGCACCGCGGAACGCTTCCGCGCGAGCGTTCACGTCGGCGAAGAACCGCGCGCCACCGGGAGTGTTCGCGACCTTGTGCGCGACGGCGAACCCGATGACGACGCCGACGGCGACGAAGAACAGCTGCTTCACGGTGCCTCTCCCTCTCGTGCACGCGAGCGGTGCGTGCCCAGACGATCTTACCGACGACACCGGCCACCGACGCCGAACGGCGGGCCGCCCTCGTGAGAGGACGACCCGCCGTTCGGGTGTGATCAGTGGATCAGCGAGCTGCGTAGTACTCGACGACGAGCTGCACTTCACAGGTCACGGGGACCTCGGCACGCTTCGGGCGACGGACCAGGCGGGCCTGGAGCTTGTCGATCTCGACCTCGAGGTAGCCCGGGACCTTCGGCAGGACTTCCTGGTGCCCACCGGCGGCGGCGACCTGGAAGGGCTCGAGGGACTCGGAGCGCTGCTTCACGTGGATGAGCTGCCCCTCCTTCACGCGGAAGGACGGACGGTCGACGAGCTTGCCGTCGACCAGGATGTGACGGTGCACGATCAGCTGACGGGCCTGCGCGGTGGTGCGGGCGAAGCCGGCACGGAGCACGAGGGCGTCGAGGCGCTGCTCGAGGAGCTCGACCAGGTTCTCACCGGTCAGGCCCTTCGTCTTGCGGGCCTCTTCGAAGACGATGCGGAGCTGCTTCTCGCGGATGCCGTACTGGGCGCGCAGACGCTGCTTCTCACGGAGGCGGACGGCGTAGTCGCTGTCCGCACGACGGCGGGTGCGGCCGTGCTCACCGGGGCCGTAGGGGCGCTTCTCGAGGTAACGGGCCGCCTTCGGCGTCAGCGGGATGCCGAGCGCGCGCGAGAGGCGGGTCTTGCTGCGGGTACGTGACTTGGTAGACACAGGGTCCTTTTCTCTGTCTGAACTGAATGACTCGAGGGGATCCGTCCGACCGTGGGCAACGAGACACACGGAAGGGATCGGCCCCGACGACGGGATCCAGAGGGATGAGCCTGTGGGATCGGACGGCTACAGTCCGAACCTCTGCCCCCGTACCACCGGAGTGGCACTCTGTCCTCGACGCAGCCGTGCTCGAGGACCAGGACGTAGGCCCGGCAATGCTAGCAGGAACTCGGGGCGGCCACTACTCGCCGCGGGTGATCTTCCGGAGTCGCTCGAGTCGGGGCCCGACCTCGCGCTCGAAGCCGTTCGCCGTCGGGGTGTAGTACTCGGTGCCCTCGAGCGCGTCGGGCAGGTACTGCTGCTCGGCGACACCGTGCTCGGCGTCGTGCGAGTAGACGTAGCCCTTGCCGTGGCCGAGCCGCTTCGCGCCGGGGTAGTGCGCGTCGCGGAGGTGCATCGGCACGACCCCGAGCCGCCCGGCCTTGACGTCGGCGATCGCGGCGTTCACCCCGTTGTAGGCGGCGTTCGACTTCGGCGCGGTCGCCAGGTAGACGACCGCCTCGGCCAGGGGGATCCGGCCCTCGGGCATGCCGATGAGCTGGACGGCCTGTGCGGCCGCGACCGCGATGGGCAGGGCCTGGGGATCGGCCATGCCGATGTCCTCGGACGCCGAGATGATGATGCGACGGGCGATGAACCGCGGGTCCTCGCCCGCCTCGATCATGCGCGCCAGGTAGTGGAGTGCGGCGTCGACGTCGCTCCCCCGGACCGACTTGATGAACGCGCTGATGACGTCGTAGTGCTCGTCGCCCTGGCGGTCGTAGCGGAGCAGTGCCCGATCGACCGCTGCGGCGACGGTGTCGGCGTCGACGACCGGGACCGTGTCGACGCCGTCGAGGGTCCCGTCCGCGTCGTCGTCGGCCTGCGCCGCGACGGCCGAGGACGCCGCGGCCTCGAGCGCGGTGAGTGCCCGACGGGCATCGCCGGAGGACAGCCGCACGATGGCGCTGCGGGCCTCGTCGCCGAGGACGACCGATCCGCCGAGACCCCGCGGGTCCTCGACCGCGCGGTCGACGAGCATGCCGAGGTCCTCGTCGGTGAGGGGCTTGAGCGTGAGCAGCAGGGAGCGGGACAGCAGCGGCGAGATGACCGAGAACGACGGGTTCTCGGTCGTCGCCGCGATGAGGATGACCCAACCGTTCTCGACGCCGGGCAGCAGGGCGTCCTGCTGGGCCTTGCTGAAGCGGTGGATCTCGTCGAGGAAGAGGACCGTGGTCGATCCGTAGAGGTCGCGGTGCGTGAGCGCCTTCTCCATGACCTCGCGCACGTCCTTCACGCCGGCGGTCACGGCCGACAGCTCGACGAACTCGCGACCGGACTGCCGCGCGATCGCCTGCGCCAGCGTCGTCTTGCCGGTGCCGGGCGGTCCCCAGAGGATCACCGAGACGCCGCCGGGGTTCTCGCGCGTGCCCGTCGCGAGCTGCACGAGGGGACTGCCGCGGCCGAGCAGGTGCTGCTGGCCGGCGACCTCGTCGAGGCTGGTCGGCCGCATCCGCACCGCGAGCGGGACGGACCCCTGCGCCAGCCCGGCGCGACCGCCGGTGGTGGGCGCACGCATGCCCGAACGGTCCGCTGCCATGTGACCAATCGTAGGCCGACCCACCGACAGGGGCGTGCCTCCAGGCCTCCGACAGGGCCGTTTACAGTACGCTCGTCGCACACTCGACGAGAGGTACGACCAGCACCGTGGCACCGAAGAACCAGGCGCGTGACAACCGGGAGGCGCGCGAGCGCCTCCGCCTCTACACGGCACGGCAGGGCCTGCACGAACGGCAGCGGCGCCGCCGGGTGCGGGACAACGTCGTCGGCGCCGGTGTCCTCGTCCTCGTCGCGGCGTTGGCGACCGGTTCGCAGCTCGCCTTCGCCGGGTCGCAGGGTGGCGGGGCGGACGCGAGCGCGAGTGCCTCCGCGACCGCGACACCGACCCCGTCCGCGAGTGCCACCGCCGCGAACACGGGCGACGTCCCGAGCAAGTCCATCGCGAAGGACTCCACCTGGACCGGATCGCTCACCCTGAACAAGGACGTGAAGCTCGGCATCGAGCTGGACGGCGAGAAGGCACCCCAGGCCGCGAGCGTCGAGATCAAGCTCATCCAGGAGCAGTTCTACAACGGCACCACCTGCCATCGACTCGCCGACAGCACCGGGTTCGAGTTCCTGCAGTGCGGCTCCGCGAACGGCGACGGCACGGGTGACGCCGGGTTCCAGTACGGTCCGCTCGAGAACGTCCCGAGCGACGGCAAGTACACCAAGGGCACCATCGCGATCGCCCGCAGTTCGTCGGCGTACTCGCAGACGACTCAGTTCTTCATCGTCTACGGCGACACCACGTTGGACGGCTCCACCGGCGGCTACACCGTCGTCGGGAAGGTCACCAGCGGCCTCGACGAACTCGAGTCGAAGATCACGTCGAAGGGCATCTCCTCCCCCGGCAGCGACGGCACCGGCGAGCCGAAGGTGGCGACGAAGATCACCGGCGCGACGATCGAGCAGGAGAAGTAGTCCACAGGAGCGCCGACCCGGCGGGTCGCAGATGCTCTCCGTGCAATAGGCTGACGACCTGACCGTGCCGACGGCGACGTCGGTGATGCACGACCACGATCGAGGCGAGACCTGTGGGACCTGACGAAGCAACGACCTGGGGGCGGGTCGACGAGACCGGGACGGTGTACGTCCGGTACGAGGACACCGAGAAAGCCGTCGGTGAGTACCCGGACGCGACACCCGACGAAGCCCTCGCCTACTTCGCGCGGAAGTACGCCGACCTCGAGGGGCAGGTGAAGATCGCCGAGCAGCGTGTCCAGCGTGGTGCCTCGGCGAACGACGTCGCCCGCACGGTGGAGCACCTGCAGGCCCTCGTGGCCGAGGCCCGGGTCGTCGGCGACCTCAAGTCGCTCGAGACCCGCGTCGCCGCCCTGACCGAGCAGCTCGGCTCCCTGACGAAGGAGCAGGCGGAGCAGGCACAGCAGGCCCTCGCGGACGCCCTGGCGCACCGCACCGCCCTGGTGGAAGAAGCCGAGGCCCTCGCCGCGGTCGACCCGGCACGGGCACAGTGGAAGCAGATCACCGCGCAGCTCGACGACGTCTTCGCGCGGTGGCAGCAGCACCAGCACGACGGCCCGCGCATCCCCAAGAACGAGGCGAACGAGCTCTGGAAGCGTTTCCGCGCGGCCCGCTCGACCGTCGACCAGCACCGTCGCGCGTTCTACTCCGAGCTCGACGCGCAGCACCGCGACGCCCGCAACCGCAAGCAGGAGCTCGTCCAGCAGGCCGAGGCGCTCGCTCCCCGCGGGTCCGACGCGATCCCGGCGTACCGCGAACTGCTCGACGACTGGAAGGGCGCGGGGCGAGCCGGCAAGCGGCACGACGACGCACTCTGGGCGCGCTTCAAGGCCGCGGGTGACGTGCTGTTCGAGCAGCGCCACGCCGAAGCCGCCGCCGAGAACGTCGAGTACTCGGCCAACCTCGAAGCGAAGCAGGCGCTCCTGACCGAGGCCGAGCCGCTCCTGAAGGTCACCGACCGGGCTGCCGCCCGCAAGACCCTGACGGGCATCCAGCGCCGGTGGGACGAGATCGGCAAGGTCCCCCGCGGTGACGTCCGGCGCATCGAAGACCGTCTCCGCGCGGTCGAGGACCACGTGCGCAGCCTCGAGGACGAGCACTGGAAGGCGTCCGACCCGGAGCGCAAGGCCCGTCAGACCGGTCTCGCGAGCCAGCTCGAGGACGCGATCGGCAAGCTCGAAGCGGAGCTCGCCGATGCCCAGGCCTCGGGCGACGCCCGCAAGATCAAGGACGCGCAGGAAGCGCTCGACGCCCGCAAGATCTGGCTCGACGCCCTCGGCGGCTGATCCGCCCCCTACGACGAAGCCCCCGCGACCGTTCGGTCGCGGGGGCTTCGTCGTAGGTACCTGGTCAGACGACGGCGGGGAGCCCCAGCAGCGTCCGGATGTCGCGGTCGTCCTGCCGCATCTGCTCGGCGAGCTCGTCCATCGAGTCGAACTTCACCATGCCCCGCACGTACGAGACGAACAGCACCGAGATCGTGTCGCCGTACAGGTCGATGTCCACGTCGAGCAGGTGCGCCTCGATCTGCTTCGCCGGCACGCCCTCGAACGTCGGGTTGTTGCCGACGGAGACGGCAGCCGGGTACACCGTGCCGTCGTGCAGGACCCGTGCGGCGTAGACGCCGTCGGCGGGGACGAAGCCCTCGGACGCCGGGTCGAGGTTCGCCGTCGGGTAGCCCATCGCCCGACCGCGCTCGTTCCCGTGCACGACGACGCTCCGTACCGCGTGTTCCCGGCCGAGCAGGCGCGCGGCCTCGGCGACGCGGCCGTCCCCGAGGAGCTCGCGGATCCACGTCGAGGACACCCGTCGCTCGCCGTCCGGCCGGACGTCGTCGACCAGGTCGACGTCGTCGATGAGCTCGACGGTGAAGCCGTGCTGCTCCCCCAGCTCGCGCAGGAGGGCGACGTCGCCGGCGCCCTTCGCCCCGAACCGGAAGTCGCTGCCGACGAACACGAGCTGGGCGTGCAGGGTGTCGACGAGGATCTCGGACACGAAGGCCTCTGGCGCCTTCGACTGGAGCTCGTGGTCGAACCGGAGCAGCAGGGTGGCGTCGACCCCGACGTCGTCGAGCAGCTCGCGCCGCTGGGCGATGCTCGTCAGGGCGGGCGGCACCTTGTCGGGGTCGATCACGTCGAGCGGGTGGCGGTCGAACGTCACGACCGTGGACACGAGGCCGTGCTCGCGCGCCGCACGCTCGAGGTGCGCGATGACCGCACGGTGCCCGACGTGGACCCCGTCGAACTTCCCGATGGTGACCGCACTCGGCCCGAAGCCCTGCGCCACGTCGGCGGTGTCGTCGTAGTACTGCACGTCGGTCCCTACTCGCCGGCCGGTACGGCGGACGGGGTCGTCTCGGTCGCGGTGGCGGTGCGGTGGTGCTTGCGGAGCCACCAGAGTCCGGCCACCGGCAGCACCAGCGGCGCGAAGGCGTAGCCCATGCCGTAGTACGACCAGATGGTGTCGTCGGGGAACAGCTGCCGGTCGAAGAGCGACAGCGTGCCGATCACGAGCACGCCGGTCATCTCGAAGATGATCGTGACGCAGGCCACGCGGTACCAGAACCGACCCGGCACGATGAGGGCGATCATCGCGACGATGTACACGACCGCGGCGACGGCGCTGAGGGTGTACGCGAACGGTGCGAACGAGAACTTCTCGATGATCTGCACGACGCTGCGTCCCGTCGCTGCCAGCGCGAGGATGCCGTAGACGGCGATGAGGACGCGGCCGATGCCGGTCGCGAGGGAGGATCTGGTCGCCATTGCACCGATTCTACCGACGGCGGGCGGCCACGATGACGCACCACGACGAACGCGCAGTCGCCGAGGGCACGCGAGCGGGTCAGTTCAGGGCGAACCAGATCTGGTACATCCGGTAGACCATCACCGCGACCGTGAACGCACCGGCCCCGAGGACCACCGTGCTCCACTTCGTCCGGTCGATGAGCGCCCAGACGATGGTCGCCGGCGGGACGAGGAGCACCGAGACCGCGTACACGCCGAACTCGAGCGCGTTGCCGACCGGCGGGCTGCCCGTGGCCGGCAGGACGAGGGAGATCACACCCTGTGCGAGGAGCAGCAGCTCGATGAGCGCGAGCGACCCGACCGTGTAGTCGTTCGGCTTCCAACCGATGAACCCCACGACGACCGCGAAGAGCCCGGCGAGCACGGCGATGACGAGCTGCACCCACATGAACCACTCGATCACGCGCCCACCCCCGGTGCCGTCGGGAAGTTGGTGATGACGCGCAGCAGTCCGCGTCGCACCGATACGAGCCCGACGAGCCGGTCCCCCTCGGTGGCGACGGCCGCGACCGGGCCGTCGGTGTCCGGGTGGTCCGCCGCGACGCGCTTGCCGTCGGCGAGGTCCTTCGCCGCGGCCGGGTCGAGCGGCACGGACGGGAACAGGGTGCGGGCGACGTCGACCGGTCGGGCGAGTGCGGCCCGGACGTCGACGGACTCGTCCTCGAGGTCGATCGCGTCGTCGACGCTGAAGGGGCCGACCTCGGTGCGGCGGAGCGCGGTGAGGTGGGCGCCGGTGCCGAGTGCGGCGCCGACGTCACGGGCCAGCGCACGCACGTAGGTGCCGGACGAGCACGACACGACGACGTCGAGGTCGATCACGGCCACGTCCTCGCCGTCGACGGAGACGACGCGGTCGCCCCGGCCGGTGACGTCGAACCGCGACACCGTCACGGTCCGGGACTGCAGGACGACCGCTTCACCCTTGCGCGCGAGGTCGTAGGCGCGGCGGCCGCCGACCTTGATGGCGCTGACGGTCGACGGCACCTGCGAGATCTGTCCGCGCTGCTCGGCGACGGCCCGCTCGACGGCCGCCTCGGACACGTCCGCCGAGGACGTGCCCACGGCTGCGGTGGGGGTCCCGTCGGCGTCGTCCGAGTCGGTCGAGACCCCGAGACGGATCGTGGCGGTGTAGGTCTTGCCGAGCCCGACGAGGTGCGTCAGGAGCCGGGTCGACGGGCCGATCCCGAGCAGGAGCAGGCCGGTCGCCATCGGGTCGAGCGTGCCGGCGTGGCCGACCTTCTTCAGGCCGAGCCGACGTCGGGCGATGGAGACGACCCGGTGGCTGGAGATCCCCTGCGGCTTGTCGACGAGGAGGATGCCGTCGGGCGCGGTTTCGAGCACCAGAGGAGATTACCAGCGCTCCGGCGACTCAGCAGGCGTCGTTCCACTCGCGACGCGGGTGCTCGGGGTCGGTGACGTCCAGCACCGCGGACGCAGCGATCTTGACGTCCGCGCGGCGTTCGAGGCGCCCGGACTCCTGCTCCACCCACAGCGACCAGCGCCAGAGTCGGTGGGCACCGTGCGCCAGCACCCCGTGTCCGTGCACCACGAGGATGCCGGGGCCCTCGCCGGTGGACCGGAACGGCGCGACGAGGTCGGCCCGCAACGCGTCGACGTCGCTCGACGGTGCGGCGGCGGCCATCGCGGACACCCCGTGCTGCTGGAAGCCGTCGACGAGCCCGGAGGCCACGCGTTCGAGGTCGACGCCGTCCTGTCCGTCGATGCCGACGACCGTCCGGTTCGTGCCGACCTGTGCGATCACCTCGGCCGCGATCGCGGCCATGGTGTCGGTCTCCTGGGGTGCCCAACGTGCCATGCACCCACCGTAGGCTGTCGTGGTGAACGCGAGTCGTGCCTCCAGTCCGAATGTGGACAACCCGACCCGTCCACAGGACGCGACCCGAGGAACGGACATCGCGACGCCGCTCATCGCGTGGTTCCGCGCCGAGGCGCGCGACCTGCCGTGGCGGCGCCCCGGGTTCCCCGCGTGGGGCACGCTGGTCAGCGAGATCATGCTGCAGCAGACCCAGGTCTCGCGCGTCGTGCCCCGCCTGGAGGCATGGCTCACCCGCTGGCCGACGCCTGCGGACCTCGCGGCCTCACCCCCGGCGGACGCGGTGCGTGCCTGGGACCGGCTCGGCTACCCGAGACGGGCGCTCGCGCTGCACGCGGCCGCGACGGCGATCGCCGAGCAGCACGACAACGTGGTGCCCCGGGACGTGGACGCGCTGCTCGCGCTCCCCGGGATCGGGGACTACACGGCCCGGGCGGTCGCCGTGTTCGCGTACGGCGACCGGCACCCCGTCGTCGACGTGAACGTCCGGCGCGTCCTCACCCGCGCCCTGCTCGGCCAGGGCGAACCGGGCCCAGCGAGGGCGAAGCAGGACCTCCCGCTGATGGAGTCGGTGCTGCCGGACGACCGTGACGACGCCGCAGCGACGAACGCCGCGGTGATGGAGCTCGGTGCGCTCGTCTGCGTCGCCCGCTCCCCCGCGTGCGACGCGTGCCCGATCGCCGACCGCTGTGCGTGGCGGGCCGCTGGCTACCCGGAGCACGAGGGCCCACGCGCACCGAAGCAGGCGAAGTTCGCCGGCAGCGACCGGCAGGTGCGCGGGCTCATCATGGCGGAGCTCCGCGCGAGTGACGTCCCCGTCACGCGCGACGAGATCGAACCGGTGTGGCCCGACGCCGAGCAGCGGGACCGGGCGCTCGCGTCGCTCCTGCGCGACGGACTGGCCGTCGGGGACGACGCGAGCGGCTACCGGTTGCCCGAGGGCTGATCGGACGGGTCACGCGCGCGCCGCGTCGGCGTCGTCCTCGTCCTCGTCCTCGTCCTCGTCCTCGTCGTGCTTGTACGGGTCGGCGTCGCCGGCGTAGGTCGCGCCGGCCGCGGCTGCACGGACCTGCTCGTCGCGCACCTGGGCCTGCACGAGCAGGTCCTCCATGTGCGCCGAGGTCTCCGGCAGGGCGTCGGCGATGAACTCGAGCGACGGGGTCAGACGAGCGGTGATGTTCTTGCCGACCTCGGACCGGAGCATCCCGGTCGCGGCCTTGAGCGCCGCGGCGGAGTCGGCACGCTCCTCGTCGGTGCCGTACACGGTGTAGAAGATCGACGCGTGCTGCAGGTCACCGGTCACACGGACGTCGGTGATCGTCACGAACCCGAGTCGCGGGTCGCGAAGGCCCTTGTCGAGTCGGCGTGCGACGACTTCCTTGATGCGGTCCGCCATCTTGCGTGCGCGCTGCGGATCGGCCATGGGTGCCTCCTGTGGAGATGTCTTGCTCTGGAACGGGGCTGGGCCCCGACCTCCCGTGAAGGAAGCCGGGGCCCAGGGTAGTCACGCGATCAGTCGCGCGGCTTCTCGACGAGCTCGGTGGTCTCGATCTCGTCGCCGATCTGGATGTCGTTGAACTTGCCCAGACCGATACCGGCTTCGAAGTCCGTGCGGACCTCGGTCACGTCGTCCTTGAAGCGACGCAGCGACTCGATGGCCAGACCATCGGCGAGCACCACGCCTTCGCGGATGACGCGCGCCTTGGCGTTGCGCGTGATCGTGCCGGAGCGGACGATGACACCCGCGATGTTGCCGAACTTCGAGGAACGGAACACCTCGCGGATCTCGGCGACACCCGACTGGACCTCTTCGTACTCGGGCTTGAGCATGCCCTTGAGGGACTGCTCGATGTCCTCGAGTGCGTTGTAGATGACCGAGTAGAAGCGCACGTCGATGCCTTCGCGCGCTGCACGCTCGCGGGCCTTGACGTCCGGGCGGACGTTGAAGCCGACGACGATCGCGTTGTCGATCGTGGCCAGGTCGATGTCCGACTCCGTGATCGCACCGACGCCGCGGTGCAGGATCCGGAGCTGGACGCTGTCGTCGACCTCGATGTCCAGGAGCGACTGCTCGAGTGCCTCGACGGCACCGGAGACGTCACCCTTGATGATGAGGTTGAGCGAGTCGACCTTGCCCTCTTCGAGTGCACGGGTGAAGTCCTCGAGCGAGATGCGCTTGCGGGCCTTGGCCAGCTGGGCGTTGCGCTCGGCGGCTTCACGCTTCTCGGCGATCTGACGTGCCGTGCGGTCCTCTTCGGTCACGAGGAACGTGTCACCGGCGCGGGGCACCGAGGACAGACCCTGCACCTGGACCGGACGGCTCGGCGTCGCAGCCTTGACCGCCACGCCGTTCTCGTCCGTCATCGCACGGACGCGGCCGTAGGCCGTCCCCGCCACGATGGCGTCGCCGACGTGCAGTGTGCCGGACTGGATGAGCACGGTCGCAACCGAACCACGGCCCTTGTCGAGGCGTGCTTCGATCGCCACACCGCGGGCGTCCTTGTCGGGGTTCGCACGCAGGTCGAGACCGGCGTCGGCAGTGAGCAGCACGGCGTCCAGGAGGTCCTGGATACCGATGTTCTGACGAGCCGACACGTCGACGAACATGACGTCGCCGCCGTACTCCTCAGCCACCAGGTTGTACTCGGTGAGCTGCTGGCGGACCTTGGCCGGGTTCGCGCCTTCCTTGTCGATCTTGTTCACCGCGACCACGATCGGCACACCGGCCGACTGCGCGTGGTTCAGTGCCTCGATCGTCTGGGGCATGATGCCGTCGTCCGCCGCGACCACGAGGATCGCGATGTCCGTCACCTGGGCACCACGGGCACGCATGGCCGTGAAGGCCTCGTGACCCGGGGTGTCGATGAAGGTGATCGGGCGCTCGATGCCCTCGTGCTCGGTGACGATCTGGTACGCACCGATGTGCTGGGTGATGCCACCGGCTTCGCCCTCGACGACCTTCGAGTTGCGGATCGCGTCGAGCAGGCGGGTCTTGCCGTGGTCGACGTGACCCATGACGGTGACCACCGGGGGCCGCTGCTGCAGCACCGAGTCGTCCTCGTCGTCCAGCTCGGCTTCGAGGTCGATGTCGAAGCCCTCGAGGAGCTCCTTGTCCTCGTCTTCCGGCGAGACGATCTGGATCTTGTAGCCCAGTTCCTCGCCGAGGACCTCGAACGTGGCCTCGTCCAGCGACTCGGTCGCGGTCGCCATCTCACCGAGGTGGAACAGCACCGTCACCAGGTTGCCGGGGCTCGCGTCGATCTTGTCCGCGAAGTCCGAGATGCTCGCACCGCGACGCAGACGGACGACCGTGTTGCCGTCGCCACGAGGGACCTGCACACCGCCGAGCGACGGCGCCTGCCGCATCTCGTACTCGGCGCGCTTCGTCCGCTTCGACTTGCGGGCACGGCTCTTGCCGCCACCACGACCGAACGCACCAGCGGTACCGCCGCCGGGGCCACGACCGCGGCCACCGCCACCGGCGGGACGCGGGCCGCTGAAGGCCGGACGCGGGAAGCCGCCACCGGCACCACCGGCACCGCCCGGACGACCACCGGGGCCGCCACGACCGCCGCCACCCTGGCCCGGGCGCTGCCCGAAGCCGTTCGGACGGCCTGCCTGGCCGGGACCACCGGGACGCGGAGCGCCCGGACGGGGAGCACCCGGACGCGGCGGGGCCGGACGCGGGATGCCGTTGCCGCCACCAGCGCCGGCGGCGGGGCGCTGGCCCATGCCCTGGTTGGAGGAGTACGGGTTGTTGCCCGGACGCGGCGGGCGCGAGCCCATGCCCTGGCTCGACGCGTAGGGGTTGTTGCCGGGGCGTGCGCCCGGCTTCGGGCCACCCGGCTTGGGGCCGGCTGCGGCACCGGGCTTCGGAGCGCCGCCGGGCTTGACGGCGTCGTCCTTCGGCTCGGCTGCTGCGTCGGGGCCGGCGTCGCCGGACTTCTCGGCAGCGGCCTTCTCGGCAGCGGCGGCCTTGCGGGCAGCCTCGGCCTCGGCCTGTCGCTGGGCGACGGACTTCGGGGCGGCCGGCGTCGGCACGTCGGCGGCGGGCGCCTGCACCTCGGGCTCGGGCTCGGGGGTGGGTGCCGGACGGGCCGGACCCGGGCGGGGGCCGCCGGGCTTCGGTGCGCCCGACTTCGGCGCCGCGGTCTTGGCCGGCGCGCTCGGGGTCTGTGCCGCAGCGGGCTTCGACGCCGAGGCGCCGTCAGCCTGCAGCGCAGCACGGAGCTTGCGCGCGACGGGGGGTTCGACACTGGAGCTCGGGCCCTTGACGAACTCGCCGAGTTCCTTGAGCTTCTCCATTGCGGTCTTGCTGTCGACACCGAGTTCGGATGCGATCTCGTGTACGCGTGGTTTTGCCACTGTTCTCCTTCACGGGTCCCACCCCGTGCAAGGGGCAGGACTCAATGGATGACGGGTCTCATTTCGAGCCGCTCATCAGTTGTCCATAAGCCGTTCAGCCTGTTCTGTCATGTCCTGGTCGCGTGCCTGTGGTTCGGGGCGCCGGAGCGCTTCGAGGTAGTCACGCACCGCGGACGTGTCCGGTTCATGATCGAGCCGGAGCGCCCGGCGGTACGCCTTGCGCTTGACGGCCTGATCATGTGCTTCGACGGTCGGGGTGAGCCACGCTCCCCGCCCCGGCATGACTGCCTTCGGGTCCGCCACGACACGACCGTCGCGCAGGGCGACGACACGGAGGAGGGAGGACCGGGGAGCACGACGGCGACTGCCGATGCATGTTCTGACGGGAACCACCTTACTCCTCCCTCTCGACGACCGCGATCCGGCACGCCCGGACCGGACGTGCCACGAGCGAAACCGTCAGTCCTCGCCGTCCAGGATCGAGTCCGGCTGGATGTCGATCCGTGCGCCCGTGAGCTTCGCGGCGAGGCGGGCGTTCTGCCCTTCCTTGCCGATCGCGAGCGACAGCTGGTAGTCCGGCACGAGGGCGCGGACGGCCTTCGTCGAGGCGTCGAGCACGAAGGCGCTCGTCACCTTGGCCGGCGACAGAGCGCTGGCGACGAACGACGCCAGGTCGGACGAGTAGTCGACGATGTCGATCTTCTCGGCGCCGAGCTCGGTCGTCACGGCACGGACGCGGGCACCGAGCTCGCCGATGCACGCACCCTTCGCGTTCACACCGGGCTCGTTCGCCTTGACCGCGATCTTCGTGCGGTGGCCGGCCTCGCGCGCGAGGGAGGTGATCTCCACGACGCCGGACGCGATCTCCGGGACCTCGAGGGCGAACAGCTTGCGGACCAGGCCGGGGTGGGTGCGCGAGACGGTGATCTGCGGACCCTTCATGCCACGGCCGACGCTCGTCACGTAGACGCGCAGCCGTGCACCGTGCTTGTAGTCCTCGCCGGGCACCTGCTCCTCCGGCGGCAGGATCGCCTCGACCGTGCCGAGGTCGACGTGCACCATCTTCGGGTTCGGGCCCTGCTGGACGATGCCCGCGACGATGTCGCCTTCCTTGCCGCGGAACTCACCGAGGATCTTGTCGTCGCCGATGTCGCGCAGGCGCTGGTTGATGACCTGCTTGGCGGCGAACGCGGCGATGCGGCCGAAGTCGCTGGGCTGGTCGACGGCCTCGCCGATCACGGTGCCCTCGTCGTCGCGCTCGGGCACGTAGACCGAGACCTCGCCCGACTTGCGGTCGAGCTCGACGCGGACGTCCGCGTCGACGGGCTCCTCGTTCTCGGTGCGGTGCTTCTGGTACGCCGTCAGGATGGCCTGTTCGATGATCTGGACGAGTTCGTCGAACGGGATCTCCCGCTCACGCTCCATGAGTCGCAGGACTGCGAGATCGATCTTCACCGAGGGCCTCCGTATTCAGATGAGTCGCTCCCGCGGATGGAACCGCGCGGAAGTCGGCGACCAGACTACCGCACTGCGGGTCACGGACCCGGCCGGACGACGGACGGGAGGTGGGCCCCACCCGCCGGTACCGGCGCACCGCGCCAGCGGGGTGACGGCCGAGACGGGAGGGACGGTGCCAGCTGGCACCGCGCCTCCCGTCCGTCGTGTCGTCACGTCGGGGACGTGACCCGCTAGATCGCGCGGACCGCCTCGAGCAGCTCGGCGACCGGCACGTCGCGGCGTTCGCCGCTCGCCCGGTTCCACAGCTCGACGACGCCGTCGGCGGCGCCGCGACCGGCGACGACGACGATCGGCATGCCGAGGAGCTCGGCGTCGCGCAGCTTCACGCCGGGCGAGACCTTCGGACGGTCGTCGTAGAGGACCTCGAACCGCTCGCCCTCGAGCTCGGCGACGATCGACGTGGCCAGGTCGTAGGCGACCTCGTCCTTGCCGGTCGCGACGACGTGCACGTCGAACGGTGCGACGTTCTTCGGCCAGGCGAGGCCCTTCTCGTCGTTGTGCGCCTCGGCGAGGATCGCGAGGATGCGCGTCACGCCGATGCCGTACGAGCCCATCGTGACCGTGGCGAGCTTGCCGTTCTCGTCCTGCACCTTGAGGCCGAGCGCCTCGGCGTACTTGCGGCCGAGCTGGAAGACGTGGCCGATCTCCATGCCGCGCGCGGTCTCGAGCGGGCCGGAGCCGTCGGGGGCCGGGTCGCCGGCGCGGACGTCGGACACCTCGGCGACGCCGTCGGCCACGAAGTCACGACCGGCGACGAGGCCGGAGACGTGCACGCCGCGCTCGTTCGCGCCCGTGATCCACGCGGTGCCGTCGACCACGCGGGGGTCGACGAAGTAGCGGATGCCCGTCGTGCTCTCGGCACCGAGGACCTGCGGGCCGATGTAGCCCTTGACCAGGCCCGTGTGCTTGCGGAAGTCGTCGTCACCGGCGGGCTCGACCTCGGCCGGGGCGAAGGCCACTTCGGCGCGCTTCAGGTCGACGTCGCGGTCACCGGGGAGACCGACGACGACGATCTCGCGCGTGCCGTCGAGGTGCGTCAGGGCGAGCACGACGTTCTTCAGCGTGTCGGCGGCCGTCCAGGGGGCGCCGTCGCGCGGTGCGATCTCGTTCGCGTGCGCCACGAGCGTCTCGATCGTCGGGGTGTCCGACGCGGGCAGGAGCACGGGGTCGGGCTGTCCTTCGATCGGCAGGGCGTCCGGCACCGGGGTGACGTAGGCCTCGACGTTGGCCGCGTAGCCACCGGCACTGCGGACGAAGGTGTCCTCGCCGACGCTGATCGGGTGCAGGAACTCCTCGGACTTCGAGCCGCCCATCGCGCCGGCGTCCGCCTCGACGATGACGTACTCGAGGCCGAGTCGGGCGAAGATCTTCTCGTAGGCGTCGCGCATGACCTGGTAGCTGCGCTCGAGGCCCTCGTCGGTGAGGTCGAACGAGTACGCGTCCTTCATGGTGAACTCGCGGCCGCGCAGGAGTCCGGCGCGGGGGCGTGCCTCGTCGCGGTACTTGTCCTGGATCTGGAACAGCGTGACGGGGAGGTCCTTGTACGAGCCGTACAGGTCCTTCACCAGGAGCGCGAACATCTCCTCGTGCGTGGGCGCGAGCAGGTAGTCGGCGCCCTTGCGGTCCTGCAGGCGGAACATGCCGTCGCCGTACTCGGTCCAGCGGTCCGTCGCCTCGTACGGCTCGCGCGGCAGGAGCGCCGGGAGGAGGACCTCCTGCGCGCCGGCGGCGACCATCTCGTCGCGGATGATCGCCTCGATGCGCGCACGGACCTTCAGGCCGAGCGGCAGCCACGCGAAGATGCCCGGGGCCTGGCGACGGACGTACCCGGCGCGGACGAGCAGCTTCGCGCTCGTCACCTCGGCGTCGGAGGGGTCGTCGCGGAGCGTACGGAGGAACAGATGCGAAAGCCGTGTGACCACGGGGCAAGCCTAGCGGCGCGTGGGAGTGAGTGCGCCGCCGCCGGGGCCCCGCACCAGCTCTACGACGTGACGACGAGCGGCTTGCCGGTGCCGGCCGCGGGCCCCATCTCGTCGGCGAGACGGTTCGCCTCGGTGATGAGGGTCTCGACGATCTCGGCCTCGGGAACCGTCTTGATGACCTCGCCCTTGACGAAGATCTGCCCCTTGCCGTTGCCGGACGCGACGCCGAGGTCGGCCTCACGCGCTTCGCCCGGGCCGTTCACGACACAGCCCATGACGGCGACGCGGAGCGGCACGGTCATGCCCTCGAGCCCCTTCGTCACGTCGTTCGCCAGCTGGTAGACGTCGACCTGGGCCCGGCCGCAGCTGGGGCACGAGACGATCTCGAGCTTGCGCTCGCGGAGGTTGAGCGACTGCAGGATCTGCAGGCCGACCTTGACCTCCTGCGCGGGCGGGGCGGAGAGGGACACGCGGATGGTGTCGCCGATGCCCTCGGCCAGCAGGATGCCGAACGCCGTGGCGCTCTTGATGGTGCCCTGGAACTCCGGGCCGGCCTCGGTCACGCCGAGGTGCAGCGGCCAGTCCCCCGCCGCGGCGAGCTGCCGGTAGGCCTTCACCATGACGATCGGGTCGTTGTGCTTGACCGAGATCTTGAAGTCGTGGAAGTCGTGCTCCTCGAACAGGGAGGCTTCCCACACGGCGGACTCGACGAGCGCCTCGGGCGTGGCCTTGCCGTACTTCTGCAGCAGGCTCGGTTCGAGGGAACCGGCGTTGACGCCGATGCGGAGCGAGACGCCGGCGTCCTTCGCGGCCTTGGCGATGGCGCCGACCTGGTCGTCGAACTTCCGGATGTTGCCCGGGTTCACGCGGACTGCGGCGCACCCGGCGTCGATGGCCTGGAAGACGTACTTCGGCTGGAAGTGGATGTCGGCGATGACCGGGATCTGCGACTTCTTCGCGATGATCGGCAGCGCGTCGGCGTCGTCCTGGCTCGGAACCGCCACGCGGACGATGTCGCAGCCGGACGCCGTGAGCTCGGCGATCTGCTGGAGCGTCGCGTTGATGTTCGTCGTCGGCGTCGTGGTCATCGACTGGACGGACACCGGCGCATCGCCGCCCACGAGCACCTTGCCGACCCGGATCTGCCGGGACTTGCGGCGCGGGCTCAGGGTTTCGGGGACTTTCGGCAGACCGAGGTTCACTGCAGGCACGAGGTGCACTCTACGCGCTCCCGGTGACGCCCAGCCCCGCGCACGCGTGATGCTCAGACGACGGTGATCAGCGGCGCGTAGAGCCGCATCGCCGCGAGGGCGCGCTCGTGGTCCTCGTCGCTCGCCCCGGCGCACGCGTCCGCCACGACGGTCACCGTCGCACCGGCGTCCGCGGCCGCCAGCGCGGTCGACAGGACGCAGCAGTCGGTGGACACCCCGACCAGGACGAGGTGCGGGTGCTCACCGGTGACGGCCTGGAGGCGCGTTCCCCACTTGCCGAAGCTCGTCTCGGTGACGACGGGGTCGCGTCGGTCCGCGGCGGCGGTCGCGAACGGCTCGGTCAGGTCCCAGAGAGGGTCGGTGTCCGGCACGAGCGCGAACGGCCAGTCGCGGTAGTAGGGCACCCAGGCGCCCTGCGGGTGCTCCGGGGCGACGAAGCGGGTGAAGACCGTGCGCCCGGTGAAGCGCGGGAGCAGCCGCTCGATCCCGGCGGCGGCGTGGTCGAAGCGCCCGGTGGCCCAGGGGCTCTCGCCGGTGAAGACCTCCTGCATGTCGATGACGACGAGCCACGCGTCGTCCGGTACCCCGGCGACGGCCGCCTCGACCGCGCTCATGCCTGCTCCTGCCGGCGGACGGAGCCGCGGGCGAACAGCAGGGTGCCGAGGAACCCGACGACGAGCGCCACGAGCACGCCGAGGTTCGCGTACGCCCAGGCGCCGGTGCGCCCGCCGAGGCCGAACGGCTCGAGCAGGTACCCCTGCCAGTTGAGCCAGGACGGCACGCCGTACGTGTTCGTCACCAGGCCCCAGCCGAGCGCGGTCCCCACGACGACGAGGCCGACGGCGAGCCAGCGCACGTCGCCGTACCGGCCACGGCGGTCCTCGAGCTCCCGCTCGGCGTACGGAGCCCGGCGGATCACGACGTCGGCGACGAAGATCCCGCACCAGGCGGCGATCGGCACGCCGAGCGTCACGAGGAACGCCTGGAACGGCTTGATGAACGAGTCGGCGAAGAACACCACGTAGACGGCGCCCGCCACCATGAACACGCCGTCGACCCCGGCCGCGACGGGCCTCGGGATGCGGATGCCGGCGCTCAGCAGGGCCAGTCCGGAGCTGTAGATGTCGAGCACCGCACCGCCGACGAGCCCGAGCACCGCGACGAGGGCGAACGGGATGAGGAACCACACCGGCAGCACGGTCGTCAGCGCACCGATCGGGTCGGCGGCGATCGCCGTGTTGAGGTCCTTCGACGAGCCGGCGAGCAGGACGCCGAGCACGACGAGCACGATCGGCGCGAGCGCCCCGCCGAACGTGGTCCACCAGACGACCCCGCGGGTCGAGGCCGACCGCGGCAGGTAGCGCGAGTAGTCCGCGGCGGCGTTCACCCAACCGAGGCCGAACCCGGTCATCACGAGCACGAGGGCGCCGACGACGTTCTGGGCGCTCCCGGCCGGCAGTGCGGCGATCGCACCGAGGTCGATCGAGGGCAGCGCGAGCACCACGTAGACGATCGTCAGCACCGCGGTGATGACCGTGATCCCCGTCTGCAGTCGCATGATCACGTCGAACCCGGCGATGCCCGCACCGACCACGAGTGCGGCGACGACCACGAGTGCGACGAGCTTCGTCAGGACACCGCCGTCCCACCCGAGCTCCCGGAACACCGTCGAGGTGGCCAGGACCGCCGCCGACGCGAGCGCGGTCTCCCACCCGACGGTGAGGATCCAGCTGAGGAACGCCGGCAGCCGGTTCCCCCGGACGCCGAACGCCGCGCGGCCGAGCACCATCGTCGGTGCCGAGCCCCGTTTGCCGGCGATGGCGACGATCCCGCACAGCAGGAACGAGAACGCGACCCCGATGACGGAGACGATCGTGGCCTGCCAGAAGGAGATGCCGAACCCGAGGACGAACGAGCCGTACGACAGGCCGAGCACCGAGATGTTCGCCGCGAACCACGGCCAGAAGAGGTCCCTCGGACGTCCCTTCCGGTCGGACTCGGCGATGACGTCGGTGCCCTGCCGCTCGACCGTGCGGACTTCCGGAGCTGTGCTCATGTGCGAAAGCGTAGTGCGCGGCCGAGACCTCGTCGCTACCCGAACAGGTTCACGGGGCGCACGATGTCGGCGTAGATGAGCAGTGCGCTCATGCCCGCGAGCAGGACCACGACGACCATCGTCAGCGGCATCGTCTTCGCGAGGTCGATCGGCCCGGGGTCCGCCTTGCCGACCAGCTTGAAGGAGCGGCGCTTCACGGCCTCCCACAGGGCGCCGGCGATGTGACCGCCGTCCAGCGGCAGGAGCGGCACCATGTTCAGGACGAACAGGCCGATGTTCAGCGAGGCGAGCAGTCCGAGGATCGTGTACGCCTTGTCGACCACCGGCACGCCGCTCATCGACGAGACCTCGCCGATCGCGCGGCCGACGCCGACGACCGACACCGGGCTGTCCTGGGACCGCGCCTGCGAGCCGAACGCCGCGTTCCACACCGCGACCAGCCGCTGCGGCAGGTCGATGATGAGGTGCGCCGACGCCGAGATCTGCGCCCCGGTGGCCGGCAGCACCGCGGCCGGCGACTGCCGCACGAGCGACTGGCCGATGCTCACGCCGACGACGCCGACCTGCTGTGTCTTCGTGCTGCCGTCGTCGTTCTTCGCGACCGTGCCGTCGGCGGTGTAGACGTCCCGCGTGGCGGTCGTCGGCGTGATGTGCAGCGTCTTCTCGGCGCCGTCGCGAGACACCACGACGGTGACGTCCTCGCCGGCGGACCGCTGGAAGACCTCGGAGACCTGGGCGATCGTCGGGTCCTGCTTCCCGTCGACCGAGAGCACGACGTCGCCCGACCGGATGCCGGCCTGCTTCGCCGGCGAGACGGCGTCCCCGGAGGTGCACGTCGTCGCCTGGCTCGTCGGCAGCACGCAGTCGACGCTCGACGTGAACGTGGTCGTCGGCGCACCGAACCCGACGAGCAGCACGCCGAACAGCACGATGCCGATCACGAGGTTCATGGCCGGACCAGCGACCATCACGATGATCCGCTTCCACGGGGTCAACCGGTAGAACGCACGCGAGTCGTCGCCGCCGGAGTCCGCGATCTGCTCGGCGCTCGCCTGCCGGGCGTCCTGCACGAAGGCGCCGTACATGCCCGTGTTCGTGATCGCACTCGGTCGCCCGGACGCCCGCGGCTTGAGCATGCCGACCATCGAGATGTAGCCGCCGAGCAGGATCGGGCGGATGCCGTACTCGGTCTCGCCCCGCCTGAACGACCAGATCGCCTTGCCGAAGCCCAGCGAGTACTGGGTCACCTTGACGTTGAACAACTTCGCGAAGGACAGGTGCCCCAGCTCGTGGAGTCCGATCGAGACCAGCAGGCCGATGATGAAGACGACCACGCCGAGGACGAAGAGCAGGACGGTTTCGACGGTCACCGGGAAAGGGTACGGGACGGTTCCCATGACCGAGCCGAGCGCACCCTGGGAGGTGCGCCGCGCCTCCTGGACCGCCCGGCCCGTCTGCTCCCGCAGCCGTGCTGACGGACGGGAGGCGCGACTCGCCTCAGCGGGACAGCATGCGGTCGGCCGCGGTGCGCGCCCAGCGCTCCGCTGCCAGCACGCCCTCGAGGGAGGGCTCCCCCGCCGTGTGCTCGTCGACCACGCGCTCGACCGTGTCGACGATGTCGAGGAAACCGATCGCACCCGCGTGGAACGCGGCCACGGCCTGCTCGTTCGCCGCGTTGAACACGGCCGGGAACGTGCCCCCGAGCTGCCCGACGCGCTTCGCGAGGGCGACCGCACCGAAGGCCTCGGCGTCGAGGGGCTCGAACGTCCAGGTGCTCACCGTCGTCCAGTCGAGCGGCACCCCGACGCCCGGGACCCGGTCGGGCCACGCGAGACCGAGGGCGATGGGCAGCCGCATGTCCGGTGGCGACGCCTGTGCGATCGTCGAGCCGTCGACGAACTCGACCATCGAGTGCACGATCGACTGCGCGTGCACCGTCACGTCGATGCGGTCGTACGGGACGCCGAAGAGCAGGTGGGCCTCGATGACCTCGAGGCCCTTGTTGACGAGCGTCGCGGAGTTCGTCGTGACCCCGAGGCCCATGTCCCACGTCGGGTGGGCGAGCGCCTCGGCCGGGGTGACGTCCGTGAGGTCCGCGCGCGAGCGCCCGCGGAACGGGCCGCCGCTCGCTGTGAGCACGAGCCGGCGGACCTCGTCCGTCGTGCCGGAGCGGAGCGCCTGGGCGATGGCGGAGTGCTCGCTGTCGACCGGGACGATCTGGCCGGGTGCCGCGGCGGCCTGCACGAGCGGGCCGCCCACGATGAGGCTCTCCTTGTTCGCCAACGCCAGCGTGGCGCCGGACTCGAGCGCGGCCAGGGTGGGGCCGAGGCCGACCGACCCGGTGATGCCGTTGAGGACGACGTCGGCCTCGACGCTGCGGACCAGGCGTTCGGTGTCCGCGGCGCCGAAGGCGGTGTCACGGACGCCGAAGCGTTCGGCCTGCTCGGCGACCAGGGTGCGGTTGCTGCCGGCGGTGAGGCCGACGACCTCGAAGCGGTCGGGGTTGCGGGCGACGACGTCGAGTGCCTGGGTGCCGATCGAGCCGGTGCTGCCGAGGATCGCGATGCGCCGCTTCTGGCGCACGGTCAGCCCTTGGCGAGGACGTCGACGACGAAGACGAGCGTGGCGTTCTTCGGGATGCCCGAGCCCTCCTGCGGGTTCGCGCCGTAGCCGTCCTCCGGCGTGACGACGATGAGGACCTGCGAGCCGACCTTCTGGCCGACGAGCCCGGTCACGAAGCCCTTGATGAGCGAGCCCTCGGAGATGGTGAAGGTCGTCGGGACGCCCTTCGACCACGAGGAGTCGAACTCCTTGCCGGTGTCGTAGACGACGCCCTTGTACTGCACGAGCGCGGTGTCGCCGTCGGCGATGGTGTCGCCGGTGCCCTGCTTGAGCACCTCGACCGTGGTCTTCGACGGCGCGTCGACGCCCTTCGGGACCGTGATCTCCGGCTCACCGTCGGCCTTGTCCTGCACGGTCGGGAGCTTCGGGTCCTGCTGCTGGGCCTTGCCGGTGGCCTTCGTCGGGGTCTGCGCCACGACGTCGGCGACGACGACGATCTCACCGCCGGTGTTGAAGCCGAGCGCCGACGACTGACCGACCGCCGCGACGCGGTCACCGACCTTCGCGCACGCCAGGAGGGCGCCGAAGCCGGACCCGCCGACCGAGAGCACCTGCGGGTTGCCCTGGTCGAAGCCGACCGTGCCGAGCTTCTTCGCGTCCGACGCCTGGTACACGCTGTACGAGACCTGCGCGTAGTCGCCCTCGTCCAGCGACGCACCCTTGCCGCGCACGACCGTGCTCGCCTGGGGCTTGCTCGCGGTGAGGCCGCCCGTGAACTTCACCGTCGGTGCCGTGCTGCCGCCGAACGCGCCGGACACCTTGATCGCCTTCGACGCCGAACCCGGGTCGGGGCAGGACGTGATGGCTGCGGCGGTCGCGCTCGACGACGCACTCGGGGTGGCGGTCGAGTCGCTCGACCCGGATCCGGAGCACGCGGCGAGTCCCAGCACGACGGCGGGGACGAGGGCGATCGGGAGGAGACGCAGACGCTTCACGAGGCCCTAGTCTGCCGCACGGACCTTGGTGCGCGGGACGTGGTGCACAGGAAAGGCCACCGAGCGTGCGATGAAGCAGAGGCTGTTCGCGGTGGCGTGCGCGGCCTCGGCGTCGGCGACGCGGTCCGCCTCGAGGATGGTGACCACCGGGTGCAGCGTCGCCTCGGTGAGCTCGCCGGAGCCGTCGCGGTTGAGGTTGAGGCTGGCCGTGGCGCGGTCCTCGTAGTCGACGACGGTGAAGCCCTCGGTCACGGCGACGTGGAGGTAGCTCAGCATGTGGCACTGGGCGAGGGACGCGACGACGAGCTCCTCGGGGTTCCAGCGGTCGCGGTCGCCGCGGAACGTCGGGTCGGCGGAGCCCTCGATGCCGTGCTTGCCCGCGGCGCGGACGTCGTGGTCGCGCCCGTAGTCGCGGTAGCCGCTCGTTCCGGTGCCGCGGTCGCCGGTCCAGTGGACGGAGACCTCGTAGGAGTGGTCGGACACGGTGGGCTCCTCGAAGATCAGTACGATTGCGGCATGACGGTGCTCTCCGACGTCCACACTGACCGCCATCCTCTCACCGCCGAGGGGTCGGTCGAACTGGCGGTCCTCGACCGCAACGGGTTCGACGAGAGCCGACACGTCGGTGCCGGGGTCGTCGTCGCCGCGGACGGCACCGTGATCGACGCCGTCGGTGACGTGCAGGCCAGCGTCTACCCCCGCTCCACGATGAAGCCCTTCCAGGCACTCGCGGTCCGTCGTGCCGGAGCCGTGTTCTCCGACGAGGAGCTCGTCCTCACCACCGCGAGCCACGCCGGCACCCCCGCGCACCAGGCCATCGCGCTGCACATGCTCGAGTCGTACGACCACGTCGAGTCGGATCTCGGCTGCCCGCCGGACATGCCGTTCGACCGCGCCACCGCCCGGACCATGACCGAGCCGAGGCGCCTCGCGATGAACTGCTCCGGCAAGCACGCGGGCATGCTCGCGGCGTGCCGGGTGAACGGCTGGGACGAGGAGACCTACCTCGAGATGGCGCACCCGCTGCAGCAGCGCGTCCGCGAGACCGTCGAGGAGTTCACCCACGAGACCGTCGACGTCGTCGGGACCGACGGGTGCGGGGCCCCGGTGTTCCCCCTGACGCTTGCCGGACTCGCCCGGGGCTTCGCCGGTGTCGTCGCGCGGGCTGAGTCCGACACGGCAGCGCTCACCGACGCGGTGCTCGACCACCCGTGGGCCATCGACGGCATCGGACGGGCGAACACGGTGACGATCGAGCGACTCCGGGTGCTGGCGAAGCTCGGCGCCGAGGGCGTCATGGTGATGGGGCTGCCCGGTGGTGCAGCGGTCGCGGTGAAGACCCTCGACGGCGCGCAGCGGTCCGGGACGCTCGCGGCCCTCACGCTGCTCGAGCGCAACGGCATCGTGGACGCGGCGGGGGTCGCGGACGTCATGGCGGCCACGGGCGAGCAGGTGCTCGGCGGCGGGGTGCCGGTGGGGACGCTGCGGGCGGGGTCCGGGCTGCGCTGAGGGCGAGTTCGCGGGTGGCCCCGTACCGGGGTCATCCGGGTTCGTCCTGCAGTTGCGGCAGTGCCGGTGCCACGGGGGTACCCCGCCGTTCGTGCGGGTGTCGGACGGTGCATCCGTGGCGGGTGATCTCGACGGCGACGTCCCAGTGCCGGGGCAGGACGCTGAGGCCGGGTACGAGGACCACGGTCGTGCGGGTCGGCGGGCACGCCCGGTCCGGGTGGTCGCCGTTCGCTGCACGGGATGCGTGGTCGGGGCTCACTGCGTGGGCCGCGCGGTCGACCACGACGGCGGCCGTGCCGGAGGGCATCGCCGGGCAGTGATCGGCCCCCGCAGCCACCACCGCGCGCGCTTCGGCACCGCACGCAGCTCGGACCTCGTCGTCCGGACCGGCCGCGGCGCGGACCTGCGCCGCGACGGCCCGGAACACCGCCAGCGCGAGCACGCCGGACCCGATCACGACGATGTGGGGCCGCGACCGGTCGTCGACGGCGAGCTCACAGCCGTTCGACGCCGTGCCGAGGACGATGGGCCATCGGTGCGTCTCCGTGCGGACGGCCCCGTCCACGGTGCCGGGCTGTCTGGACGGTGTCGGAACCAGGACCGCCACGTCCGCCACGTCCGCCACGCACTCGGCGCCGCGGGAGCGACGGACCCTGTTCGCGCGGACCACGAGGACGTCGAGCACCGCGCAACACCCCGCCGCTCCGAGGAGCACCGCGCGCGACGGCCACTCGACCGGCACGACGAGCCCCACCACGAGCAGCACCACCGCTGCGCCGACCAGGGTGCAGCGGGCGGTGAAGGGGGTCATGCCTCCAGAGCACCACACGGCCCCGGGGCCGACGACGCTCAGCCACCGAACTGTGGAGAGCGCTGACGATCACACCGCTGTGGAGGACTCCCCCACCGTCACTGCACGAGGAAGAACTGCTCCCCGATGTCCACCCGCGCGCCGCGCTCGACCCGGTAGCGGCGGCCCGGCTCGCAACGACGGATCGACCCGTCGATGTGCCGGACGACGGTGCCGTTGCCCGAGAACCGGTCGGACACCCACAGGTCGTCGCCGTCGCGCCCGAGCTCGAGGTGGGTCTTCGACACGGACTTGCCCGGGTCGTGGACGGTCAGCAGGTCGTCGAACCGTTCCCCGGGCTGGGGGCGCGGGAGTCGCCCGACGAGGCCGGTGCCGTGCACGCCGAAGCGCTCCCCGGTGCTGAAGTGCAGCACGAAGGGCGCATGGGTCGGGGTCGCGGAGACGATGCGGGTCTCGTCGACGTCGTCCTCGAGGTCACCGTCGGCGCTCGTCGGAGCGTCGATCACCGGCGGTACCGGGCGGGCGGCGCCGTCCACCCCGGGCAGCGGCGGCAGCGGTGCGGCGCTCGGCACCCCGATCGCGCCACTGTCCTGCGCGGAAGGTGCGGAGGACGGGACGGTCGCGGAACCGGGAGCGGGCGGGACGAAGGGTGTGCCGACGGCTGGTGACTCGGGCTCCGGGGCCGCGTGCAGACCGCGCGGTCGGAGCGGGGCGTCCCCCGCGGGTGCACCGTCGCCGCCACCGTTCACCCACGAGGGGAGCACACCGGCGGAGCCCTCGGCGCCGTCGTCGGCGACCGCAGGCTCCGGCAGCGCATCGCGGTCACGCACGCCGTCCGGAGCTGCCTCGTCCGAGACCTCGGCGACGTCGTCGTCGGTGAGCTCGTCGTCCGGAGCGTCAACCGCGTCGTCCGGAGCGTCAACCGCGTCGTCGGGAGTCTCGGCGGCGTCGTCCGCCGCCCAGTCGGGTCGGTCCATCGGGAGCGGCACGATGGGTCCGGTGAACGCCGCGGTCACGGCGGGCCGCACGGCGCCGCACTCGGCACAGAAGATGTCGTCGGGCTCGAGACGGTGCCCGCACACGTGGCACGTCGTCGCCTGCGAGCCCGGAGTGACCAGCGGCGCCGGGCGCGGCGGGCGTCGGTCGACCAAGGGCTCGACGACCGCGGTGTCACCGGGCTGCGGCGGGGAGACGACCGCGTCCGGAGCACCGGCGGTGTCGGGGGTCACGTCCGCAGCGTCCGCAGCGGAGTCGTTCGCAGCCGTGGATCGTCCGACCCACCACGAGGGCCCGGACGGCGCCGGTGCAGCGGCCTGCTCTGCTGGTGGCGCCCAGCGCTGGGCGGCTGGGCGCTCGGCGATGCGGGTGACCTCGGGGTCCTCCCCCTCTGGCGAGGCGGAAACCGCGACGGCGTTCGGGTCCGCCGCGTCGGCGTCGGACGGGTACGCGTCCGGGTCGAGCGGCGGCTCGGGCGGCTGCGGGGTGAACGGCACCTCCAGCGCACGCGGAGCGATCGGCTCGCCGGGCTGCGAGGGCTCCGACGGCTCCGACGGCTCCGACGGCTCCGACGGACGAGCAGGCTCCGACGAGCCGACCCCACGCGGCTGCTGCCCGGACCAGTCGGTCAGCCCGGAACCGCTCCCGTGCACGTGGCTCGGTGCCGTCCGGGGCGTGAAGTCGTCGGGACGCTCGACCGGCACGGCCGCGGGCTGCTGCTGGCCACCACGGTCCGCACCCGTCAGCCAGGCACGGGTCGCGGGGTCGAGGGTCGATTCGGGCAGCCAGGCCTCGGCCGCCGGGTCCTGGCGGCGTCCGTGCAGGTCGGGCTGCTGGAGCGGCGGCGGCGGTGCCTGCTCGACGGGGGGCGTCGCGACCGGGCGCCGACTCGCCGCAGCGGTCACGGCGCGTCCGCACTCACCGCAGAAGATGGCTCCGTCCGGGAGCGTCGATCCGCAGTGTTCGCATCTGATCACGTGTTCCGCCTGTCCTCACTCGGCCGTCCACGACGCTCGCCGGCCTGCACGCCATCGTAGTCGCGCCCCCCACCGGCTCCCTGGCCACCTGTGGAGCGTCGGCCCCGGGCGGTCACTGCGGAGGCGACCGATGCCCGCGCAGACCGGGTGGCGTCCACGACGCGGAGCGAGCGCAGGGACACCGCCGCGCGGATCCGTTCCTTGCGGGTCCGACCGGCCCGCAGGCTCGTGATCGCGTCGTCCGTCGCCGACCACATCCGGTCGGCAGCGGTGCCGTCGGCCTCGCTCGGCCCGAAGACGGACCGGTCGGCCAACGCCGCGAGTCCGGTGCCGCCCTCCCCCGGAGCTCCCACGACGGCCTCGCGGCGGGTCGCTGCCCGAGCGACGTCGTGACCCCGGTCGACCAGGGCGTCGCGGTACTCGTCCCACGCCCCGACGATCCGGGCACGTGGCGTCGGGGCACGGCGACGGCGACGACGACGGATCCGCTTGAGCAGCACGATGACGCCGAACGGCAGCAGCACGAGCGCGGCGAGCCCCAGCATTCCGAGGGCCCACGGCAGCACGGCGAGCAGGATCTGCAACCAGAGCGGCTGCACCGGCGGCGTGTTGCGGTCGCTCTGCGGCGGCGCCTGCTGCGACTGGTCCTGCTGCTCGGCCGGGGGCGGCGGCACGACCGTCTCCGGGCGCGTGACCGGCTGCGGCGTCTGCTGCTGCTCGTCCGGGATCTCACGGACGGCGGGGTTCGGGTCGATCATGACCCACCCCCACTGCGCCGTGTCGACCTCGACCCGCGCGGTGACGTCTGACCCGCGGAACGTCGTCGTCCCGCCCGAGGTCGCGCTCCGGCCCGCTCCACCGCCCGCGTCGCCGCCGGCGGTGAACCCCATGACCACGCGCGCCGGGAAGCCGAGCTGGTCCGCCATCAGCGCCGCCGCGGCGGCGTACTGCTCCTGGTCGCCGATCATCAGCGGCGACGTCAGGAGCTCCTGGATGCGATCGGCACCGTGCCCGGAACGACTCGCTCGGTCGTCGCCGACGCCGTGGCTGACGTACCCGTTGCGCTTGAGCGCCTGCACCATCGCCACGAGCTTGGCGCCGTCGGTGTCGGCATCGCCGGCATAGGTGTCCACGGTGTCCCGCACCGCGTCGGGGACCGACCGCGGCGTCGGCACCGAGGCGCTCCCCGGGCGTGCGGACGCGAGCTGCTCGTCCGTCGGTTGGTCCGGCACGACGGCGGTCAGGTCGTACCGGGTGCCGTCGCCGACGCCACCGACGACCGCTCCGGTCGCGGTGGAGCCGTTGTAGAAGAACGCGCCGCGCTCCTTCTCGGCCCCGGACCCGGTGAACTCGACCCGTTCGAGGTCGCCCACCGTCGGCAGCCACACCCCGCTGTACCCGTCGACCCGGACACCGACGCGCACGGTCGTTCCTTCGACGCCCCGGACGTCGACCGAGGTCGGGACGCGCTCGAAGGTCCCGGACGCCGTCGATCCGTCCGACCCGCCGACGCGGTAGACGACCCCGTCGTAGGTGTCGAGCGTGGCGATCCGGACGAACCCGTTCTCCGGCAGCCCCGTGACCGTGAGCTGCGGCGTGTTCGACGCGGTGTCCTCCTCGTAGGCGCGGAAGCCGCTGAGCGGACTGACGTAGTCCCGCGGGTCGAACGGCTTCACCACGTCGGTCCGCGCGACGGTCCGGCCGACGGTCGGCGGAGCGACGAGCCCCAGTCCGGTCGCGACGACCGCTGCGGCGACGATGGTCCCCGTCCCGACGAGCGCCGGCCGGATCACCGAACGCGCCACCGGCACGCGGGACCCGATGGTCGTCGCGACGGCGACGGCACGCCGCGCGTGCCGCACCGTCAGCGCCCACACCAGCGCGATCCCGGTGAGCGAGACGGCCGTCACGATCGACGTGTCGAGACGACCGGGTCCGACGACCACACCGGCCGCGAAGACCACCAGCGCCGGGATGCTGGCGAGTTCCTGCCTGGAGGCGCGGGTCGCCACGCTCACGCCGGTCACCGTGGCGACGAGCAACGTCGCGAAGTACGGCACGAGCAACGACTCGTAGGAGCCGACCGGCAGGCTGATGGTCACCAGCTGCTTCCAGCCGAGGGCGACGCCGGCGAACAGGTCGACGAGTCCCTGGCCGGTCGGCAGGACCCCGTTCGCCTCGCCCGGCACCGCGGCCGGCACGCCGGTGAGGGCGAACGCTGCGACCGTGGCGACGGCGACGACCGCGGTGGGCAGCCGGAACACCGTGCCCAGGAGCGCGACGAGCGTGCCGAACACCACCGCGGTGACGGCGGCGACGATCATCGCGTCGTCGCGGTAGACGGGCCACCAGGCGACACTCGCGACGGCGAGGACCAGCCACACCGCGAGCGTGCCACCCACGAGCCGGAAGGGCGAGAGGCGGCGGGCGACACGGCGGGCATCGCGCCGGACCGTCTTCCGTGCCCGGGTGTCCGGGCCCGCTGCGACGCTCATGCGGCCGACGCCGATCGGTGCAGTGCGTGGCGGAGGTCGTCGAGGTAGCCGATCGTCATCACCGTCAGGCCCGCCACCCGCAGGAACCGGGGCTGGGCCTCGGGCTCGCAGATCACCGCGACGACCTCGACGCCGACCGGGAACCGCGTCGCGGCGAGTCGCAGCGCCGGCAGCTCGACCGTCGAGCCCACGACCAGGAAGGCCACGGAGATGCCCGCGGTGTCGGTGCCGACGATGCGCGCGACCTCGGCGATCGGCAGGCAGGCGTCGGCGAGTCCGACGGACGCGAAGTCGTCGAGCAGGCGGGTGGGCGTCACGGTGGGCAACGGGTGCACGGCGTACACGGGGCGCTTGGCGAACTCCGGCGTCCGCTCCGACACCACCACGGTGACCTCGCGGCCGTCGCGGATCGCGCGTGCGCCGAGCGACGCTGCTGCGCTCACCGCGAGCTCGAACTCCTCGTCGTCGGCGAACTCGGCACGCGACAGGCCGAGGGCGACCACGAGGTGCGACCGCCGGGTGTCCTCGAACTGCCGCACCATCAGCGCACCGGACTTCGCCGTGGACTTCCAGTGGATCGTGCGGGGGTCGTCGCCGGGCATGTACTCCCGGATGGCGTGGAAGGCGATGTCGGACGGCGACAGGTCGGTCGTCGCCTGCCCCTCGAGGTCCCGCACCAGTCCGGTGCTCGTCGACGGGATCGCGATCGTCCTCGGGTGCACGATGACCTGCTCCCGGGCCGTCCAGACGATCTCGCGCCGGACCAGGCCGACCGGGTCCGCTCGCACACCGGTCACCGGACCGACGTCGAGCACACCGCGCCGGACCGTCGGCACCGGGACCTCGCGCTCGAACGTGCCGCGCGGGCCGATCGACGGGATCGCCACGTCCACCAGCCCGGACCCGACCGGCACCTCGACCGTCGTCGGGACCGAGGGGAACCGCACCGGGTTCTCCGCCGTGACCACCACGCCGGCGGCATCGCCCACCGCCACCCGGTGCTGCGGCAGGCGCATCCGGATCACGAGCCGCGAACGGCCGATGAGCGCGACCGCAGCGACGACGACGAGGAGCGCCCCCGCGAAGCCCACGACGACGACCTCGCGCAGGCCGAACCGGTAGCCGAGCACGAACGCGACCAGCGTGAGCGCCGCGACCGTCCACCCGAGGCCGGTGACCACGGACGAGACCTCTGCCCACCCACGCTTGACGAGCCTCCAGGCCGTCGACCAGGCCCTGGCGAGACCGACGACCGCGTCCGCTGCCACGCCGTCCCGGTCGCCCACCAGGCGCGTCCGGACGTTCGTGAGGCCGGCGACCGTCCCGGTGCGCTCGTAGGCCGTCGAGCCGCGACGCGACCGCGTCGAGGACGGACGGCGCGAGCGCGTCGAGACGGGCCGGCGGTCGGTCACGACCCGGCCCGGTCCGCCGGCGGCGGGGTCTCGACCAGCAGCTGTGCGATGACGCTCGTGGCGCTGACGCCGTCGAACTCGGCCTCGGCGTCGAGGACCAGGCGGTGCGCGAGGATCGGCACCGCGAGTGCCTTCACGTCGTCCGGCGTGACGTAGTGGCGACCGGCCAACGCCGCGAAGACGCGGGACGCGCGCATGAGGCCCATCGCACCGCGGACGCTGACGCCGAGCCGGACCTCGCTCGCCGAGCGGGTCGCGTCGACCAGTCGGGCCACGTAGTCGGCGATCACCGGGTCGACGTGGACCGAGCGCGCCAGCGTCGCCATCTCGGTGATCGTGGCCGCGGGCACGACACTCGCGAGCGGCACCGAACTCGACGGCGCCGAGGACGTCTCGAGGATCTTCACCGTCGCGGCGTGGTCCGGGTACCCGATCGACGCCTTCATGAGGAAGCGGTCGAGCTGGGCCTCCGGCAGGCGGTACGTGCCGGCCTGCTCGACGGGGTTCTGGGTCGCGATCACCATGAACGGCGCCGCGAGTCGGTGGTTCACGCCGTCGACCGTGACGGCGGACTCCTCCATCGCCTCGAGCAGGGCCGACTGGGTCTTCGGGCTCGCACGGTTGATCTCGTCAGCCAGCACGATGTTCGAGAAGATCGGGCCCCGGTGGAAGTCGAACTCCTGGGTCTTCTGGTCGTAGACGCTGATGCCCGTGATGTCGCCCGGCAGCAGGTCCGGCGTGAACTGGATGCGGTTCGTCGAGCCCTGCACGCTCTGGGCCATCGCCCGCGCCAGGCTCGTCTTGCCCGTGCCGGGGACGTCCTCGAGCAGGAGGTGCCCCTCGCTGAGCATCGCCGTGACCGCGAGGCGGATCACGAACGTCTTCCCGAGGAGCACCTGCTCGACGTTGGTCACGATGCGGCCTGCGACGTCGGCGAACCAGGTGGCCTGCTCCGGGGTCATGCTCATGCGGTGTCGTTCCTCGTTCTCGGGGATGGTCAGTTGCCGCCGGCAGGCGTGATGCGGAACTCGCCTGGCCGAGGATCGGTGATCTTGTTGACGGTAGCGGTGACCCGGATCGCGTCGAAGCCAGCAGGCACGGTGTCACTGAGTGAGTACTTGCCGGCGTTGTCGGGTTTGTCGTCGGTGCAGCTGTACCCACCCAGCAACTGGCCGGTGCAGTACTCGACCTTGTACGTCGGCACGAAGTCCGGGCTCGCGTTGCCGTTGTTGTCCGGAGCGTTGACGACGGGCGTCTGGCCCTCGACCGCACTGACGACCGTGGCGTGGGTCGTGAATGCCGTGCCCTTCGACGGCTGACTCGAAGAGCAGTAGTCGCCATCGGTGGCACACGCCGTGAACACCACGCTCGTCTCGATGCCGTTCCCGGCGCCCGCGCCGAGCGACGTCGAGCCGTTGAAGCGCACTGGAGTGCCGCCGTTCACCGAGTAGTACAGGTAGCGGGCCGAGCCGCCGTCCGCAGTGATGTTCACGACGTAGTCCTGGGGGTTGCGGGGATCGGGATCGACACTGACGTTCCCGGTCGGCGCGTCAGGTGTCTCGAACCCTTCCACACTCGCCGGCTGGGACGGCGTGCAGAACAAGCCGTTGTCCGCGTAGGCCACGTAGCGGTACGGACTCGTGATCGTGTCATCCGCACTGCTCTGCGCCCAGACCTTCTCTGCCCCGGCGGTCGAGCAACCAGACGGGATCGGCGTGCTGGCTGCGTACTTCGCGATCTTCCAACCCGCAGTTCCGCCCGCCCAGTTCGACTCGGTCGCGTTCAAGGAAACGGCCGTGCTGGATCCGCGGCGATCACCCGTCGCGCTCAGGTTCGGTGTTCCCGGCGCGCCCACCGCGGAGCCGGTCGCCGAAGCCGAGTTCCACTGCACCACGGTCCCGTTGCGGTCGGCGCCGTTCCGGGCGGACACCGTCACGGTGTACTGCGCCCCGCTCTGCGCCCCCGTGAAGGACGTGTTCGTGGCCGTGCCCGTGCTGCGGGTCGTCGACAGGTCCGGCCCTTCGATCGAGACGACGTAGTTGTCCACGGCGCTGCCGTTGTTCGGCGCCGCGACCGCGTTCCAGGTCACGTCGAGCTGGTTCGGCGTGCTCTTGCTCGGGGTGACGCTGATGCCGGTGGGCGGCGCGGGGACGAAGTCAGCGCTGATCGGCGCGGAGTTCGCGGAGGCAGCCGAGTCACCGACGGCGTTCGTGGCCACGACGGAGAACTGGTACGAGCCCTTCGGGTCGAGCCCCTTGATCGTGCAGACCGTCGCCGTACCGCAGTCCTTCGACACCCCGTTCGTGCCCTGCAGGCGGTACCCGGTGATGGGCGAGTTGTTCGCCTGCGGCGTCGACCACGTCAGGGTCGCCTGCCCGCCTTCGTACGAGCCGGTGCGGGTGGGAGCACCGGGCGCGTCCGGAACGTCCTGCACCGAGATCGTCACGTCGCCCCACACGTACCGGTCCGGATCGTCGGTGGCGTCGGCGACCTGGTACTGCAGGTGCGTGTCGACGGGCTTCGCACTGTCGGAGACCCTGACCTGCAGCCGCGACTTGTCGGCGCTCGGCGTGACGGTCACGCCGCCGGGAAGCCCGCCGCCGAGGCCGCGGATGTTCACGACGCGCAACCGCTGGCCGGGGAACGGGTTCGTCGGCTGGTCGTTGGCGAGGACGTCGATCGTGGTCGTCTGGCCACGCTTCGTGACCGACTTGTCCGCCCCCGGCTGCACGAGCGGCCGCGTCGAGGCGACGACGTCGACGCTCACGACCCCGGACCGGCCGGCGTTGGCGTCGTCGGCGACCCCGATCCCGATCGAGGCGGTCGTGTTCTTCTTCGCGGTGTCCGCGACCTTGATCGTCAGGTTCTGCCCGCTGATCGTGGCGGTGGTGCCGTCGCTCGGCCTGCTGACGACGGAGTACTTGAGCTCGGGGAGGTCCTGCGGGTACGGGTAGTCGGTCAGCTTGCTGAGGTCGATCACGCGCGACTCCCCCGGCTGCATGTCGACGGCGGAGCCGGTGAACGCCGGCGGCTGGTTGGACCGGGGCGTGACCTTGACCGGCAGCACGAGCGTCGCGACGCGTCCCTTGCCGCCGTTGGCGTTCGAGCCGTCGGTGACCTCGAACGAGATGGAGGCGTTCCCGTAGTAGAGCTTCGACGAGGTGAACTGCAGCGTCGAGGAGTCGACGACGAGGCTCTGCCCGTTCGCGTGCGTCGCCTTCACCGTGCCCCGGTCGGTGATCTTGGCGGTCTGCCCGTTCGCGGTGACCACGTACTTCGACAGCGGGATCCGGACCGTCGCTTCGCTCTTCACCGTGATGGCGCCGGCGGTCCGGTTGACTTGCGGCAGGGCGTCGTCGAAGCCGGGCACGTGGATGAACCCGTAGGAGACGATGTCCGGGTGGTCGACGCGGGCGACCGAGAACGGGATCACCTGCGAGTCGTCGGAGAGCCGGACGACGATGCGCCCGTCGTCGGTGGTGCGGGCGTTGTCGCCGTAGCCGTCGACGACACCGACCTTCAGGTCGGCCGTGGTCCCCTCGGCGAAGAAGACGTTCTCGAGGACGTCGACCGTGACGCTCTGCCGGTGCAGGATGTCCTGCAGGTCGAGCGTGGTGTCGTCGACCTCGGGCCGCAGCGGCTGGGCGTCGGGGTCGACCGTGACGGTGAGGAAGGCCGTGCTCGCCCCGCCGTTCTCGTTCGTCACCGTGTACAGCACCGCGTAGTCGCCGTTCTTCGCGGTCTTCGGCGGTGTGACCCGGATCTGCTGCTTCTGCAGGATCTTGGCGGAGACCGACTCGGCGGTGGGCTCGGCCTTCGTGACGGTGAGCTGGCCGCCCTCGGGGTCGGAGTCGTTCTGCAGGACCCGCACGGTCACCGAACCGCCGGGCCGGATGGTCACGTGGTCGGCTTCCGCGACGGGGTTCGACGCCTGTTCGGCGCGGGGTGCGATGCCGACGCGCACGGTGCCGGTCGCACGGGCGCCGAGCGCGTCGACGACGGTGTACGTGAACTCGTCGGTGCCGGCCGAGTAGTCGCCGGCCTCGTACGTCAGCGAGTCGGACGACACGTCGGCGACGGAGCCCTTGTCGGGGTTCGACGCGACACCGACGAGCTGCACCGAGTCACCGTCTGGGTCGATCCCGTTCAACGGGATGGACACCCGGACGGACTGCCCGGCGACGACCCGCGCGGTCACCGTCTGCGGGACGGGCGGGTTGTTCGTCGCGGCGTCCTGCTCGCGCACCGAGATCGAGACGGTCGCGTCGGCGTACTGGCCGTCGGGCCCGGCGACCCGGTACACGGCGGTGTAGTTGCCCGGGGTCTTCGGGGCGAGGTACCGCAGGTGGTCGCCCGAGACGAACAGCAGGCCACCGTCGCCGGGGACGTTCTGCACGAGGTCGGGCTGCAGCGTGAGCGGCTCCCCCTCGGGCTGGGTGTCGTTGTCGAGCACGTCGATGTTCGCCACGTCGCCGACCCGCACGGTCGCGGTGTCCGGCTGCGCCACGGGCGGCTGGATCCGGTCCGGCTTGGGGATCTCGACGACCGTGATCGTGCCGGTCGCCGAGGCGAGTCCGTTCGTCTCGGTGTAGCCGAAGGAGACCGGACCGTCGAGCGGCGCGGTGAGCGTGACCCGGACGGTGTGCTGGTCGAGGATGCTCGCCTCGACACCGGAACCACGACCCGGACCGTCGAGCGCGGTCACGAGCAGCACGCCGCCGGCCGGGTCGATGTCGGTGGCGGTGACGTCGGTGTCCTTCGTCGACAGGGTGTTGACGAACACGGTCTTCGGCGTCGTGATCGGCGCGGTCGAGGCGTCCGGCGGGGCGAGGATCGTGACGCGCACGATGCCGCTCGTCGTCTTCGTGCCGTCGGTCACGGTGTACTCGAGCTGGTGGTCCCCCGCGCCGGCGCCCTGCACGCGGAACGTGCCGGAGTCGTAGCTCGGGGTGACGGTGAGGCCGGTCGACGACGACACGCTCGTGAGTGTGACGGTGCCGTTCCCGCCGCGGACGTGGTCGAGCGGGTCCACCGTGAACGCCTTGCCCGCGTACCCCTGCACGGGGAACGGGTCGGCGTAGAGCGGCACGCTGCCCTGCTTCGCCACGTGGACCGTGACCGAGCCCCGACCGTCCGCACGCCCGTCGCTCACGACGAGCTGCACGGCACGGTCGCCGGTCCGCGCGCTCGCGTTCCGGTAGTCGAGCAGCCCGTCGGGCGTCGTCGACACGCGGTCCCCGTCGGCCGCGGTCGCCGACTTGAGGTACACCGGGTCGCCGTCGGGGTCGACCCAGTCGCCGAGCACGTTCGAGACGACGTGCCCGTTCTGCACGACGTCGGCCGAGGTGTCGCGGACCTGTCGGGGCGGGTCGTTCTCGGAGTCGGGGCGGACGGTCACCCGGACGGTGGCGGTGTCGGACCCGCCGTTGCCGTCCGTGATCGTGTACGGGAAGGAGACGGTCCCGGTGGCGCGGCCGGACAGCGTGATCTGCAGGCGCTGGCCGTCGCCGACGATCGCGACGTCGCCGACGGCGTCGTCGATCTTCCCGACCTCGCTCACGACGATCGGGTCGCCGTTCGGGTCGTAGTCGTTCAGCAGGACCGGGAGGCTCGTGGTGCGTCCCGGACGAGCGCCCAGGTCGTCGTCGACCGCCACCGGCGGCTTCTGGTCCTTCTCGACCTCGGGGTCGTCGTCGGACACCTGCTCCTGCTGCTGGTCCTCGTCCTTCTTGATGAGGTCGGCCCAGTTGTCGATGAGCTGTCCGCTCCGGTCGATCGCCCAGGAGCGCCCGCTCTGCGGGTCGTTCGCGACGACCGTCTCGCCGTTGTGCAGGATCTGCAGGTCACCGGTGCCCGCGGTGCTCGCGAGTCGCTGCAGCCCGGAGCCCTTGCAGGTGTCGATCGCCTGCCCGCCGGCCCACGCCGCGTACGTGCAGGACCCGACGACCATCGGTCGTGCCGCACGACCGGAGACCTGCATCGCAGTGCTGCTGACGTCGCCGGATGCCGAGACACGGACGAGCCCGGCGGTGCCGGCGACGACGACCTCGGACGAACTGTCCGTCGAGTGCTGCAGGGCGGGCGCACTGCCGACGCGGTCACCGAGGTCGACCGTGCGACCGTCCACCGACATCCGGCCCGAGCTGCGGTCGAGCACGGCCAGGTGGTCCCCGAAGGACGCGACCTGGAAGTCGTCGGCGCGGTCCATCTTCACCGTCCACCGCTTCGCGACCGTCGGCGTGGTGCCGACGTCGACGAGTGCGGCGGTGCCGGTCTTCGGCGAGTAGACGGCGACGTGGTCGTCCGAGGCGTCGAAGACGGCGTCGGCGCCGAGCGTCAGGTCGGCCTTCGTCGACGCGTCGAACTCGCCGAGGTCCTTCGCCGGGGTCGCCCAGAGCTCGCCGGTGTCCCCGTTGCCGATGACCGCCGTGGAACCCGCGAAGAAGACCTGCGGCGTCCCGGCCGGCAGCGTGACCGGGTCGGCCACCGTGGCGTCGGCCACGTCGACCTTCGCGACGGTGCCCTTCGTCTCGTCGACGCTGTACACCGTGGAGCCGCGCTGCAGGACGGACAGGTCGTCGCTCGCGGTCTCGACGGCGGTGTTGAGCTGCAGGACCCCGGTGTTCGCCCGGCCGACCGCACCGTACTCGGCGGACGGCACCCACACGGTGCCGTCACCGAGGTCGACCCGCTGCGTGTGGTACCCGGTCGACGCGATGGCCGCGGTGGCGACGACCGCGCCGACGACGACCGAGGCGCCGACCGTCACCGCTGCGGACCGGTGCTTGGCGAGGAACGCCCGGATCACCCGGCGCTCCCGATCGTGGCGCACTTCTGGGCGCTCGCGACCCCGGTCTTGCCGTCGCGGTTGACCGCGACGGCGATGCACTCCTCGTCGCCCTTCTGACCCGAGACGACGAAGCTGGTGCCGGTCTGCTGGCTCGCCGCACCGTTCGACGAGATGACGTAGGTGTCCCCCGTGCGCAGGCCCGGGTCGGCCCAGGTGAAGGTCACGGACGACGGGGACGGCTCGGCGCGCACGTCGGCGACCACCGGGATCGCGCCGGAGCCGAGGCGACCGATGACGAGCACGGTGGCGACGGCGAGTGCGGCGACCACCACGACCGCGATCGAGGTCGCCCAGACCAACGTCGACCGTGTGCGGCGGCGGGCGCGCGTGACGGAGCCGGTGCGGTGGACGGTGCCGACGCTCTGCGCCGCGGCCCCCGCCGATCCGCCCTGCAGCGCCTTGCGCGTGCGACGACGTGCACCCACGCGGGTGGGGGGCTGGAGCTCGCGG
This sequence comes from Curtobacterium sp. 320, assembly GCF_031455235.1. Classification (NCBI taxonomy): domain Bacteria; kingdom Bacillati; phylum Actinomycetota; class Actinomycetes; order Micrococcales; family Microbacteriaceae; genus Curtobacterium; species Curtobacterium sp. 320. The sequence continues at coordinate 224,480 of NZ_JAVDSI010000004.1, forward strand.
ATCATCGTCCGGTCACCGTGCGGGGTCGGCGTCGCGACGGCCCACGCCTCGACCGCGACGTCCGCCGAGGTCTGCGGGATGCCGAGCTCGGCCTCGACCTGCTGGAACCCACGGACGAGCTCCATGACGGTGGACGGCCGACCGGCGACCTTGCGCGACATCGCGGATGCGAGCAGCCGCTCGAGCGACGGCGGGACGTCGGTCCGCCCGGTGGGCTTCACACCGCCCTTGTCGATGCGCCCCATGAGGTCGGCCGCGCCGTTCTTGCCGCCGCGGACCTCGAAGGGACTCCGGCCCGCGAGCAGGGAGAACACCGTCGCCGCGAGCGAGTAGACCTCGGACTGGATCGTGCCGCGGGACTCGTCGATGAGCACCTCGGGCGCGGACCACGGGATCGACATGCCGATCGGCTCGTCGGGGTCGGCCTCGCCGATGGTCGCCGCGATGCCGAAGTCGGACAGCACCGGGTTGCCGTACGCCGTGAGCAGGATGTTCGACGGCTTGATGTCGCGGTGCAGCACGCCTTCGCGGTGCGCGGTCTCGAGCGCGGATCCGATGCGGATGCCGATCGCGAGGACCTCGGACACGGGGATCGGCTCACGGCGGTACCGCTCGCTGAGGGATGACGAGCAGAGCTCCATCACCAGGTACGGCCGGCCGTCGGAGGCCACGCTCGCCTGGAACACCGTGAGGATCGACGGGTGCGTGCTGAGTCGCGCCATGAGGTTCGCCTCGGCCTGGAACATCTGCCGGACGCGGTCGTCCACGACCTCGTCGAGCAGGACCTTCACGGCGACCTGCCGGCGCGGCATGTCCTGCTCGTAGAGGAAGACGTCCGCGAAGCCACCGGAACCGAGGACGTGCACGGGGCTGAAGCCCGCGATGACGGGCGGGGTGGACGGCAGGCGTCGCGCCATCGTCCCCTCCTCCCCGGCCGAGCGGCCAGCTCTCTCGTCACGGCCATGCCATTGTACGAACCGTGGGTGACCGACATTCCGCACACTGCGCGCAGCCCGAGGTCACCCGTCCCCCAGTTCGGGGGGCACTCAGTGCCGCGGCAGCGTGTCCTCCACGTCGCCGTCGTCCGGGGCGTCGTCCACCTGGAGGACGACGACCGTCACGTTGTCCCGACCGCCCGCGACGACCGCGTCGCCCACCAGACGCTCGGCGAGGTCCTGCGCCGCCGGCACGCGTGCGGCGATCCGGGCGATCCCGGCGTCGCCGAGTTCCTTGGTGAGCCCGTCCGAGCACACGATGTACCGGTCCCCCGCACGGAGCGGCAGGGTCCACCAGTCCGGCTCCGGCGGTTCGCCGAAGCCCACGGCCCGCGTGATCACGTTGCTGTCCGGGTGCCGCTCGGCGTCCTCGGCGCGGAGGAGGCCGGCGTCGACCATCTCCTGCACGACCGAGTGGTCGACGGTGACGCGTCGGAGGACGCCGCCCTCGATCCGGTAGGTCCGGGAGTCACCGACGTTGAAGACGAGTGCGGCCGGCTGTCCCTGCGCGGCGACGAGCGCGATGCCGGTGACGGTCGTCCCGGCGCCGATCGCGTTGCCGCCCGCTGCGCGCTCGATGTCGGCGGTGGCGAGCAGGAGCGCCCGCTGGATGGACTGCCGCGTCGTGAACGCGCTCTCCGTCGCCTGCTCGAGGCGGCGGACCACGGCGTCGCTCGCACGGTCGCCCGCGAGGTGGCCGCCCATCCCGTCGGCGACGACGAAGAAGGGCGCCCCGACGATGTAGCTGTCCTCGTTGTGGTCACGGCGCCGACCGACGTCGGTCGCGGCTCCCCACGAGAGCGTCAGGGTGGCGCCGTCGGCACCGGGGACGTCGATGGCGTGCGCAGTCGCTGCTCGGCCGAGTTCGGTCACGTTTCAGGATCGCTCTCTGGGGGTTCGGGGCGTGCCGGCGGGTGGGTCGGTCGGCCACGTGGGAAGGGGTGGGAGGTCCCTCGACGACGGTGCGACCCGCAGGTGTGGCGAGAGGACCTCGATCACGTTGCCGTCACCGATCTCGACAACCGTACCCGTCAGCACGACGTTCGACGCACCCGCCGGCATCCGGAACGGCGCCGACCCGGCGGGCCGCACGACGGTCCCGTTGGTGGACCGGAGGTCGTCGACCACGGCGGCTTCGCCCTCGGCGTGCAGCATCACGTGCGACGACGACACCTGGCCGCTCGACGACGGGACGGACACCAGTTCGGGAGCCGGACCGCGCAGGATCCGCGGCAGCGCGGGCCGCCGGCCGACGATGACGGGGTGGTCGAGTCGGATGACGCGGTCACCGATCCGCACGGACGGCACCCTGGTCGTCGGTGCGGGGACGTCGGACGGGAGGCGCGGCTCGCCCCCGACGGGCGTCCCGCCCTGGGTGGTGGGGTGCGTCCGGGCCCCGACCACGGTGTCGTCGATCGAGCCGCCCTCCGGGCGCGGCGCGCGACCGGGCCGCAGCACCGTGTCGTCGAGGGAACCGGTCGCCGGAGCGGCAGGCGCACCCGGCACGGGCGGCACCGGACGGATCACCGTGTCGTCGATGTCCTGCGCTTCCGAGACGCCGTGCACCACCGGCGCGGCCGGCAACGGCGGCACCGGACGGATCACCGTGTCGTCGACCGAGTCGGCGGTCGGAGCGCCCGGGAGTCGGGATGCACCGGGGACTGGCGGGACCGGACGGATCACGGTGTCGCCCAACAGGTCGTCCACCGACGCGTGCACCGGTTCGTGGGACGCGGCGGCGCGGGGTCGACGGACGACCGTGTCGTCGATGTCGTCGTCGCGCACCCGAGCCCTCCAAGCGTGGTCGAGACAACCGTAGACGATCCTGTCCGCCGACCGTCATCCACGGTCCCACGCGGGACCGCTCCCCGCCCGGACCGAGCGCAGCACCAGGCCCGCCAACGGATCGTCCGCCCGGGTGTCGAGGGCGTGCTGCGCCCGCGTCTGTGCCCGCGCGGCGGACCCGAGCGCCCAGGAGCACCACGCTGCGACGGACAACGCCCCCGCGGCGCCGGCAGCCGAGTCGGCCGACGGGTCCTCCGCACGCCAGTGCCGCCAGGCATCGGCGCACCGATCGCCCGCGGTCCGGAGTCGCGCCCGGTCCGGCTCGGGACCGAACCCGCACAGCGCCGGCGGTGTCGGGTCGGAGAAGGGGTCGAAGGCGGTCACCGCGCGGGGTTCGATCGGCCCGGGCTCGGCGAGGAACCGGATCACCGCGAGCCGGGTCGCCAGTGCTCCGCACGCCGTGACGACGGCGATCGACGCACCACGCGACGACGGTGCGTCGCCGGGCGCGACGAGGGCCGCGCAGGCGGCGGGGAGGGTGACGGCGGCCGCGATCTCGCGCGGATAGCGCACTGCGGCGTCGGGGTGGCTTCGTGTCGTGACGGGGATCATGCACGTCATCGAAACGCACGCCGCGCCTCCTGGACCCGCCAACGTGGGCACCTGTGGAACGCGACCCGCCCCACCCGTCCGGTGGAGGACGAGCGGGGCGGAACCGGGATCAGACCGTCGCGGGCTCGAGGCTCTCCGCGACGAGGTCCCACGAGCCGTCGTGCTGCTCGAGGACGACACCGTGCGCGCCGGCCCAGTCGAGCAGCTCGGCCGTCGTCGTGGCCGCCGCGCCCGTCCGGGCGAGGAGCGCGACCAGGCGACCCTTCGCGGTCTTGTTCCAGTGGTTCAGCGCCTTGCGCCGGCCGGAACCGTCGACGCTCACGACGCGCGGGACGACCGCGCCCGTGACGGGCCCGAGTTGCCGGTACCCCTCGGAACGCAGGTCGAGCACGAGCCCGTCCGCCGTGTGTGCCGCGAGCACCCGGGCGGACGGCTCCGGCCAGTGCGACGCGAGCCGGACGGACCCGAGCCGCGAGTCGTGGGAGAGCCGGTAGGCCGGGACGAGATCGCCACCGCGGACGGGACCGAACATCGCGGACTGCACGACCACGTGCTCGAACCACCACGCACGCGTCGCAGCGTCCGCGTCGAGGGAGCCGAGCGGGTCGTAGAGCACACCCGTGTACCGGTCGATCGCCGGCATCGTGCCCGACGTGTCGAGCTCGAGGTTGCGGAACCGCTCCGCGATCGACTTCGGGCCGAGCTTCAGGGCCGTCCGGGCCGAGGACTCCTCGGAACTGACGGAACGGGCCGCGGTGATCACCGCGGCCCGTTCAGCAGCCAGTTCCGGGAACGACAGCGCACGCAGGTCGAGCGTGCGGTCCGTGTCCCCGCCCTCCCGCTTCGTCTCCGAAGGCGGGAGGAGGACGGTCAGTCCGGTCAGGACGCCAGCGCGGCCTGCCGCGCCACGATCGTGACCGTGTCGTGCTCGACCGACAGGAAGCCGTCCTCGGCGTCCGCCGCCACCGTCGAGCCGTCGGCTCGGGTGATGCGGACCTGTCCCTGCGCGAGGGTCGCGAGCAGCGGCTCGTGTCCCGCGAGGATACCGATCTGGCCCTCCGTCGTGCGAGCGACGACCATGGTGGCGTCGCCCGACCAGACCTCACGGTCGGCCGAGACGACGCTCACGGTGAGTGCCGCCATGTCAGCGGTTCTCCTTCTGGATCTGCGCCCACTTCTCTTCGACGTCGTTGATGCCACCGACGTTGAAGAAGGCCTGCACGGCCACGTGGTCGAACTCGCCGTCGGCGATGGCGCGGAAGGACTCGATGGTGTCCTTCAGCGGGACGGTCGAACCCTCGACGCCCGTGAATTTCTTCGCCATGTACGTGTTCTGCGAGAGGAACTGCTGGATACGCCGAGCGCGCTCGACCGTGATCTTGTCCTCTTCGGAGAGCTCGTCGACACCGAGGATGGCGATGATCTCCTGCAGTTCCTTGTTCTTCTGGAGGATCTGCTTGACGCGCGTGGCCGTCTCGTAGTGGTCCGCACCCAGGTAACGGGGGTCCATGATCCGCGAGGTCGACGTCAGCGGGTCGATCGCCGGGTAGAGACCCTGCGAAGCGATCTCACGCGACAGCTCGGTCGTGGCGTCGAGGTGCGCGAACGTGGTCGCCGGCGCCGGGTCGGTGTAGTCGTCAGCCGGCACGTAGATCGCCTGCAGCGAGGTGATCGAGTGACCACGCGTCGAGGTGATGCGCTCCTGGAGCACACCCATCTCGTCGGCGAGGTTGGGCTGGTAGCCCACCGCGGACGGCATGCGACCGAGCAGCGTGGAGACCTCGGAGCCGGCCTGCGTGAAGCGGAAGATGTTGTCGATGAAGAGGAGCACGTCCTGCTTCTGGACATCGCGGAAGTACTCCGCCATAGTCAGCGCCGACAGGGCCACGCGGAGACGCGTTCCCGGCGGCTCGTCCATCTGGCCGAACACGAGGGCGGTCTTGTCGAAGACGCCCGCCTCTTCCATCTCGCCGATGAGGTCGTTGCCCTCACGGGTGCGCTCGCCGACACCGGCGAACACCGACACACCACCGTGGTCCTGCGCGACGCGCTGGATCATCTCCTGGATGAGGACCGTCTTGCCGACGCCCGCACCACCGAAGAGGCCGATCTTGCCACCCTGCACGTACGGGGTGAGGAGGTCGATCGACTTGATGCCGGTCTCGAACATGGAGGTCTTCGACTCGAGCTGGTCGAAGGCCGGGGCCTTGCGGTGGATCGGCCAGCGCTCGGTGATCTCGAGCTTCTCGTCCGTGTTGAGCACGTTGCCCAGCACGTCGAAGACCTTGCCCTTGGTGACGTCGCCGACGGGGACCGAGATCGGAGCGCCCGAGTCACGGACCTCCTGGCCACGGACCAGACCGTCGGTCGGCTTCAGGGAGATGGCGCGGACGAGGTCGTCGCCGAGGTGCTGCGCGACCTCGAGGCCGATCTCCTGCGACGAGTCACCGATGGTGATGGTCGTGAACAGGAGGTTGTACATCTCGGGGATGGCGTCGTGCGGGAACTCGATGTCGACGACGGGGCCCGTGACACGGGCGATCCGGCCGACACCGGGCGCCGACGACGTCTCGACCGCGGTGGTTGCGGTGTCGGTCATGGCTGGTGCCTTCCTGAGGGTGGGTAACTGTCCGCGAACGACGCGGACTACTTCTTCTTCGACGAGAGGGCGTCGGCGCCGCCGACGATCTCGGAGATCTGCTGGGTGATCTCGGCCTGTCGGGCGTTGTTCGCGAGACGCGTGAAGTCGCGGATGAGCGAGTCGGCGTTGTCGCTCGCCGCCTTCATCGCCTTCTGCCGGGCGGCGTGCTCGGAAGCAGCCGACTGCAGCATGGCGTTGAAGATGCGGCTCTCGATGTAGACCGGGAGCAGCGCGTCGAGCACCGCGTCGGCGTCCGGCTCGAACTCGTAGAGCGGGAGCGGCTCGTCGTTCGACGGTGCCTCGACCCCCTCGACGACCTCGAGCGGGAGCAGCCGGACGACCTGCGGCTCCTGCGTGGCGAGGCTCAGGAAGCGGTTGAAGACGATGTGGATCTCGTCCACGCCGCCCTCGGCCGTGTCCTGCAGGAACTTCGCCACGACGGCGTCGCCGATCGACTTCGCGGTCGAGAACTCCGGCTGGTCGGTGTTGCCGACCCACTGCTGCTCCGACGCGCGCTCACGGAACGCGAAGTACCCGACGGACTTGCGCCCGACCAGGTAGAACACGACGTCCTTGCCCTCGCTGCGGAGCAGGGAGGCGAGCTCCTCGCCCTGCTTGAGGACGTTCGTGCTGAACGCACCGTTCAGGCCGCGGTCCGACGTGAACAGCACGACGGCTGCACGCGTCGACGACTCCGGCTCGGTGGTCAGCACGTGGTCGACGTTCGAGAACGTCGCCACGGCCGACACCGCACGCGTCACGGCCCGCGAGTACGGACCCGACGCGGCCATGCGGGCCTGCGCCTTCTGGATCCGCGACGCCGAGATCAACTCCATCGCGCGAGTGACCTTCTTCGTGGTCTTCGCGGACTTGATTCGCTGTCGGTAGACCCGGACCTGCGCTGCCATCTAGCGACGACCCTTGACGATCTGCTCCTGGTCGACGTCGTCGGCCGAAGCGGCCTCGAACTGCTCGGACCCGAGCGTCTTGCCGTCGCTCGTCTGGAAGCTCTTGGAGAACTCGTCGATCTGCTTGGTCATCTCGGCGACGGTGTCGTCGCTGAGCTGGTTCGTCTCACGGAGCGTCGTCAGGACGTCCGAGTTGCGACGCAGGTGGTCGAGCAGCTCCGACTCGAAGCGCAGGACGTCGGCCACGGGGACCTCGTCGAGCTTGCCGTTCGTGCCGGCCCAGATCGAGACGACCTGCTCCTCGACCGGGTACGGCGAGTACTGCGGCTGCTTGAGGAGCTCGGTCAGACGGGCACCGCGCTCCAGCTGGCGACGCGACGCCTGGTCGAGGTCGGACGCGAACATCGCGAAGGCCTCGAGCGAGCGGTACTGCGCGAGCTCGAGCTTGAGCGTGCCGGAGACCTTCTTGATCGACTTGACCTGCGCGTCACCACCGACGCGGGACACCGAGATGCCCACGTCGACGGCCGGACGCTGGTTCGCGTTGAACAGGTCCGACTGCAGGAAGATCTGGCCGTCGGTGATGGAGATGACGTTGGTCGGGATGTACGCCGAGACGTCGTTCGCCTTCGTCTCGATGATCGGGAGACCCGTCATCGAACCGGCGCCGAGCTCGTCGGACAGCTTCGCGCAACGCTCCAGCAGGCGGGAGTGCAGGTAGAAGACGTCACCCGGGTAGGCCTCGCGGCCCGGCGGACGACGCAGGAGGAGCGACACCGCACGGTAGGCCTCGGCCTGCTTCGACAGGTCGTCGAAGATGATCAGGACGTGCTTGCCCTGGTACATCCAGTGCTGGCCGATGGCCGAGCCGGTGTACGGGGCGAGGTACTTGAAGCCGGCCGGGTCGGAGGCCGGGGCGGCGACGATGGTGGTGTACTCCATCGCGCCGGCGTCCTCGAGCGCACCCTTGACGGAGGCGATCGTGGAGCCCTTCTGACCGATGGCGACGTAGATGCAGCGGACCTGCTTGTCCTCGTCGCCCGACTCCCAGTTGGCCTTCTGGTTGATGATCGTGTCGATCGCGATGGCCGTCTTGCCGGTCTGGCGGTCGCCGATGATCAGCTGACGCTGACCGCGGCCGACGGGGATCATCGCGTCGATGGCCTTGATGCCGGTCTGGAGCGGCTCGTGCACCGACTTGCGGGACATGACGCCGGGCGCCTGCAGCTCGAGGGCACGACGACCCTCGGCCGGGATCTCGCCGAGACCGTCGATCGGGGCGCCGAGCGGGTCGACGACGCGACCGAGGAAGCCGTCGCCGACGGGAGCCGAGAGGACCTCGCCCGTGCGGGTGACTTCCTGGCCCTCTTCGACACCGGCGAACTCGCCGAGCACGATGGCGCCGATCTCGTCCTCGTCGAGGTTCTGCGCGAGGCCGAGCGTGCCGTCCTCGAAGCGGATGAGCTCGTTCGCCATGACGCCGGGGAGGCCCTCGACGTGCGCGATGCCGTCGCCGGCGTCGATGACGTGCCCGACCTCGGCCGTGGAGGCCTTCGTCGGCTCGTAGTTCGAGACGAAGTCCTTCAGGGCATCACGGATCTCATCGGGGCTGATGGTGATGTCTGCCATGGGATTTTCCTTGTTGGTTTCCGGGGCCCTTCGGCTCCGAGAGGGTGACGCTGCCTGACTCGGCAGTTCCCGTTGTGGACTTGGGAGGAGCGGCTTCGACGGTACGCCTAGCCGGCGAGCTGGAGCCGGAGCTCCGAGAGCCGCGTGGACACGGTGCCGTCGATGACGTCGCCGCCGATCTGCACCCGGACCCCGCCGACGACCGAGGGGTCGACCACGTGGTTGATGCTGATGCCCTTGCCGTGCTGCTCCGCGAGGGCACGGGCGACGCGAGCCGCCTGACCGTCCGTGAGCGGCGTCGCGGTGATGACCGTCGCGACGAGCTTGCCGGCCTGCTCGGCCACGATGCGCGAGGCGTCGCGGACGAGTTCACCGATGCGACGACCACGCGGCTGCTGCACCAGGTGCGACAGGATCACGATGGTCTGCTCCGATGCCTTGCCGCCGAGCAGCCGCTCGACGAGGGCGCTCTTCTCCGACGGGCTGCCGAGCTTGGTGCCCAGCGCCAGCTCGAGGTCGGCGTCCGAACGGACGGCGGTCTCGAAGGAGAACAGTTCGGCTTCGATCGGCGTGCCGGACGCTGCCGTGGCGGCGACGGCGCGGATGCCCGCGTCCTCGATGCCGACGAGCAGGTCCTGGTGCGAGGACCAGCGCGAGCCGGCCACCGCGGTCAGGACCGCACGCGTCGCGGCCGACTGGCCGGCGAAGACGCGGTCGAGGACCACCTTCTTGCCGGCCGGGTCGGCCGTCGGGTCGGACAGCAGACCGAGCAGCTGCGGCGCACCGGCGATCGCACGCCCTGCGGCGAGGATCTCGGCACCGGCGGCGAGGTCGGCCGCACCGCCGAGGTCGGCGAGCACCGCCCTCGTCGACGCCAGTGCTTCCCTGGTGGCGCTGCGCATGCTCAGCGCTCCCCGGCCGACGATGCCGACGAACCCTGCGAGGCTTCGAGGTCAGCGAGGAACCGGTCCACGACCGCGGTCGACTTGGCGTCGTCCTTGAGCGACTCCCCGATCACGCCGGAGGCGAGGTCGAGGGCGAGGGTGCCCACCTCGGTCCGGAGCGACTGGAGCGCGCTCTGACGCTCGGCCTCGATCTGTGCCTGCGCGTTGGCGGTGATGCGTGCTGCATCGGCCTGCGCCTGCTCGCGGAGCTCGTTGCCGATCGCGTTCGCGTCGGAACGGGCCTGCTCACGGATGCGCGATGCCTCGGCACGGGCCTCGGCGAGCTGCTTGTTGTACTCGTCGAGCGCGGCAGCGGCCTGCTCCTGAGCAGCCTCCGCCTTCTTGATGCCACCCTCGATGGCCTCGGTGCGCTCGTCGAGCATCTTCGTGATCCGCGGGATGATGACCCGCCAGAAGACCAGCAGGATGACGACGAACGCCACCGCGGACCACACGATGTCGTACAGCGGCGGTACGAGGGGATTGTGCGTCTCCTCGGCCGCGATGATGAGTGCGTTCTGCATCGAGAGGCCTTAGTTGGTGAAGATGAAGTACGTCGCGATACCGATGAAGGCGAGGGCCTCGGTGAAGGCGATACCGATGTACATGAGGGTCGTCAGGCGGCCCTGGAGCTCCGGCTGGCGAGCGACGGACTCGATCGTCTTGCCGACGACGATGCCCACGCCGATGGCCGGGCCGATCGCCGCGAGGCCGTAGCCCACCGTCGCGATGTTGCCGGAGATTTCCGCGAGAACGGTCGTTGCGTCCACGTGTTTTCCTTTCAGGATGCGGCCCGGCGGATGCCGTGCCGTATTGGGGGTCAGTTCAGGTCGTTGGTCAGTGCTCGTCAGCCAGCGCGAGCTGGATGTACACAGCGGTCAGCAGCATGAAGACGTACGCCTGCAGCAGCGCGACCAGGATCTCGAAGAAACTGAACGCGATGCCGAACGCGAGCGTCCCGACTCCGAACGCCTTGAAACCGAGCGAGGCGTCGAAGAAGAAGAACTGCGTGGCAGCGAAGAAGAGGACGAGCAGCAGGTGGCCGACGACCATGTTCATCAGGAGTCGCAGGGTCAGCGTCACCGGACGGAGCACGAAGGTCGAGACGAGCTCGATCGGCGTCACGATGATGTACAGGTACCACGGGACCCCAGGCGGGAACAGCGAGTTCCGGAGGAAGGTGCCCGGGTGCTTGCGCAGACCCGCGTAGATGAACGCCACGTAGGCGACGATCGCGAGGATCATCGGGTACGCGATACGGCTGGTGCCCTGCAGGTTGAGCCCCGGGATCAGACCCGTGAGGTTCAGGAACAGCACGGAGAAGAAGATCGTGGCCAGCAGCGGGAGGAACCGCTTGCCGTCCTTCTCACCCAGGTTGTCGAAGGTGTTCCGGCGGACGACGTCGAACGCGTACTCGATGAGCGCCTGGCCGCGGCCGGGGACGAGCTTGAGCGAACGGGTCCCGATGATGCCGATCAGCAGCAGGACCGCGACGGCGATGAACCGGATGATGACGAGTCGGTCGATCTCGAAGGGCGTCCCGGCGAAGAAGATCGCATCCGGGAAGAACTCGTTGATCGACGGACCATGGAACTCGGCGGCCTTGCTGCTCCCCGCCGCAACGGTGTTACCCGCAGCGGTGAGGGACAGGGGAAGAGCGTGGGATAGCAGCGCTGTCTCCTGTGTCGGCGCGCGCACGCATGGCACGCGATGGTGGACGTTGTGGAGGCTCGTCCGCTCCGAGCAATGCTCCGGACGCGGACTCCGAGAAGCCTATCAGGTGCGAGAGGCTTCCCGGGCTCTCAGTTGCGGGGCGCGTCCTTCTCAGGAGACGCGGAGTCTCCGGGAAGGCTGACCCCGATCGGGATCCGGGCCTTCGCGACCGCGACCACGTCGATCACGAGCGAGCCGACGACCCCGACGATGATCGCGATCGCGAGCACCGGGAAGTCCACCCAGGCGCGGTCGCGCAGCAGGACGAGCACGACGATGAACACGACGAACTTGAGCAGCCACGTGCCCATCACGATCCCGAAGAAGGCGCCGGAGATCATCTGCCCCTTGGAGACGCGCAGCGCAACCAGCACGCTCACAGCGGTCAGTCCGAGGAACACGACGCTGAGGACGGCCCCGAGCAGGCCACCGGCGAGCCCGGGACCGCCGGCGACGAGCAGTCCGACGACTCCCCCGACGACGGCGAGACCGACGGCCAGGAGCGCGCCCCAGGTGATGATGCGGCGGAACACCGGCCGGACGTGGTCGAGCGCGTTCGGTGCGGTCACGAGTTGTCTCCTGGGATCGAGCGGTCGTTGGCGGCCCGGTCGAGCGGGTCGAGGCTGGCGTCCACCACGGCGGTGGACCGGGTGGCGACCTGTGCGGCGAACTCGGCGCGTTTGCGGCCGAGCGGGGCGAAGGTGGCGACGGCGCAGACGATGAAGCCGACGGCGACGAAGACGACCACCCAGTACCAGTCCACGAAGAGGAACAGCAGGCAGCCGATCGCCACGGTGGCCGTCCACGCGTAGAAGATGAGCACGGCGTGGAAGTGCGAGTGCCCCATGTCGAGCAGGCGGTGGTGCAGGTGCTTCCGGTCGGCCGAGAACGGGGACTTGCCCGCGCTGAGCCGACGCGTGACCGCGAGCCCGAAGTCGAGGATCGGCACGATGAGGATCGCGAACGGCAGCAGGATCGGGATGAACGCCGGCAGCAGCGCCTGGCGTGTCTGCACCGCAGCCGGGTCGATGTTGCCCGTGACCGAGACCGCGCTGGTGGCCATCAGGAAGCCCACGAGCAGGGCGCCGGCATCCCCCATGAAGAGCTTCGCGGGGTGCCAGTTGAGGATGAGGAAGCCGAAGCAGGCACCGACGAGCACGGCGGTGAGCAGTGACGGCAGGTTGAAGAAGAACTCCGTCTGCACGACCACGCGGTTGATGAAGAACGTGTAGAGGAAGAACACGCCGCCGGCGATGATCGCCACGCCGGCGACGAGCCCGTCGAGGCCGTCGATGAAGTTCACCGCGTTCATGACGAGCACCACCGCCAGCACGGTGAAGATCAGGCTCATGTAGGACGACCCGACCCCGAGCGTGTTCCCGATCGGCAGCGACACGATCGCCACGCCCTGCCAGGCGAGGATCCCCGCGGCGATGATCTGCCCGGCCAGCTTCGTCATCCAGTCGAGGTCCCAGATGTCGTCGGCGACACCGAGGACCACGATGATCGTCGCTCCCCCGAGCACCGCCAGCACACGACCCGGCTCGGAGAACACCAACCTGAAGTAGTCCGTGCCGGCGATCGACGGGAAGAGGAACCACGCCGCGAGCAGGGACACGATGACGCCGATGTACATCGCGATGCCGCCGAGCCGGGGCGTCGGCGTGCGGTGCACGTCCCGCTCGCGGACCTTCGGGTACCACTTGTACTTCAGCCCCAGCTTCCAGACGATCCAGCTGACGCAGAAGCTCACCACGGCCGCGATGGCCCCGGCGAGCAGGTAGTACTTCATCCGACGAGGTCGGCTCCGACGACCCTGGTGATCTCCTCGTCCGGGATCACACCGTGGCGGACGATCCGGAGCTTGCCGCCGTCGGAGAGTCCCGTGGCGTCGACGATCGTCGAACCGGTCGACTCCGCGAACCCCTCGTGCGGCTCGAGCGAGCCCCCGTCGAGGTACACCGCGACGCTGTCGCCGAGCATCGCCTCGGCCTGGTCGGCGTCCATCGCGGCCGGGTCCCCCGTCGTGTTCGCCGAGGACACCGCGAGCGGACCGACCTCCTGCAGGAGTTCGAGCGCGATCCGCGAGTCCGGCATCCGGAGCGCCACGGTGCCCCGCGTCTCGCCGAGGTCCCAGTCGAGGGACGGCTGAGCGCGGAGGATCACGGTGAGGCCGCCGGGCCAGAACTCGTCGACGAGGTCGCGCACCTGCTGCGGGATGTCGCTCGCGAGCGCGTCCAGGGTCGGCGGTCCGGGGATGAGCACCGGCGGCGGCGACTGCCGGGTGCGTCCCTTCGCGTCGAGCAGTCGCTGGACGGCGGCAGCGCTGAAGGCGTCCGCGGCCACGCCGTAGACGGTGTCGGTGGGGACCACGACGAGCTCTCCGCGCCCGAGTGCGGCACGTGCGAGCCGCATCCCGGTCAGGAGCCCGTCGGAGTCGGTGCAGTCGTATCGGGATGCCATGACTCGACGATGATAGTGCGACACAATGGGTGGCATCGTGAACGAGTCCCCTGCGCCCCGCCTCCTGTTCCTCTTCGACATGGACGAGGTCCTCGTCCGGTACGACTGGCAGGTGCGGATGGCCGCACTCGCCGAGTTCACCGGGCACGAGTTCGCGGAGCTCCGTCGTCGGTGGTGGGACTGCGGCAACGAGCAGCGCGCCGAGGCCGGCGGGTACGCCGACGGCGACGAGTACCTCGCCGCCTTCGCCGAGGCCATGGGCTGCGACGTCCCGGAGACCGAGTGGGCGCGGATCCGCGGCGCCGCGATGACCGAGCTGCCCGATCGGATCGAGGCGGTGCGCGTCGCGAGCGAGCACGGTCGCGTCGGCCTCCTGACGAACAACGGACCGCTGGCCGGCCGGTGGATCCACCGCTGGGCGCCGTCCCTCGCGCCCGTCTTCGGCGAGCACCTCGACACCACGAGCAACTTCGGGGCGCGCAAGCCCGAGCCGGAGGTCTACCGGCGCGCGCTCGAGCACCACGGCGTGCCCGCCGAGCGCACGTTCTTCGCGGACGACATGCCGATCAACGTCGAGGGCGCGCAGAGCGTCGGCATCCACGCGGTGCTCGTCGAGGAGCACACCGACCTGCGCGAAGCCGTCCTCGCCTTCGTCGCGGAGCAGCACGCCGCCGCGCCCGTCGCGGAGCAGCCGGACCGCAGCGCGAACGTCCCATCACCCGTGCGGTAGGAAGCGGAATCGCGCGTACCGGGCAGGAACGAACGACCAAGTACGCGCGGAACGGCCCACCATGCGCGGAACGGCACCGACTCACGGCGGCGGGCTGACCGGCGGAGGTGATCCGCGCCTCCAGGCCCGGACCGCTGCGCGATCTTTCCCATCACGCGTGCGGTAGGAAGCGGAATCGCGCGTACCGGGCAGGAACGAACGACCAGGTACGCGCGGAACGGCCCACCATGCGCGGAACGGCCCACAGGAGCACGCGCCCACACCGGGGCCAGGAGGCGCGGCTCGACCCCGCCTAGCGCGTCGCCGTGGTCGTGCGGTCGCGTCCCGTCAGGTCGACGTGCGTCTCCGGGGAACGGAACCCCCGGCGCGCCAGGACCTCGCGCACGCCGGCGCCCTGCGGCTCGGCGTGCTCGATGACGAGGACTCCCCCGGGGACGAGCAGGCGCCACGCGGTGTCGGCGAGGGCACGCACCGCGTCGAGCCCGTCCGGACCGCCGTAGAGCGCCACGGCCGGGTCGTGGTCGCGGACCTCGGGGTCGATCGGCACCGCGTCGTCGGGCACGTACGGCGGGTTCGACACGACGACGGACACCGTGCCGTCCAGCTCGGGCAGTGCGTCGGCGAGGTCACCCTCGACGAGGCGGACCGTCCCGCCGTGCGCGTCGATGTTGCGCCGCGTCCACGGGAACGCCTCGGGCGAGCGTTCGACCGCGTACACGACGGCGTTCGGCACCTCGGTGTCCATGGCGATGGCGATCGCGCCGCTGCCGGACCCGAGGTCGACGGCGATCGGCGACGGCACGGACACTGCGCGGAGTGCGTCGATGCCGAACTGCACGACGCCCTCGGTCTCGGGCCGCGGGACGAACACGCCGGGTCCGACGGCCAGGGTCAGCGCACGGAAGTACGCCTCGCCCGTGATGTGCTGGAGCGGCTCGCGGGTGGCGCGTCGGGCGACGGCGTGCCGGAAGCGCTCGACGTGCTCGGCGGCGATCGCACCGCCGGTCATCGCCCGGGCCTGCACGGCGCCGCGCGAGGTGTCGGTCGCCCAGGCGAGCAACAGTTCCGCGTCCACCTGCGGCGTCGGGACGCCGGCCGCGTCGAACGCCGCGGCCGCCTCGCGCAGGAGGCGGTCCGCGGCGAACGCGACGGGCGTGTCGGAGGCGGGTCGCGCCTCCAGGCCGTCCGAGGGGACGTCGCTCACGCGTCCTGGTCGCCGATGGCGGCCAGTCGTGCCTCTTCGTCCGCCTGGATGGCGGACTGGATGACGGGCTCGAGCGCACCGTTCATGACGCGGTCCAGGTCGTACGCCTTGTACCCGGTGCGGTGGTCCGCGATGCGGTTCTCCGGGAAGTTGTACGTGCGGATGCGCTCCGATCGGTCCATGCCGCGGATCTGCGACTTGCGCGCGTCCGAGGCGATGGCGTCGAGCTCCTCCTGCTGGCGCGCGAGGATGCGGGCACGCAGGACACGCATGCCGGCCTCGCGGTTCTGCAGCTGCGACTTCTCGTTCTGCATCGCCACCGTGATGCCCGTGGGCAGGTGGGTGATGCGGACCGCGGAGTCGGTCGTGTTGACGGACTGTCCCCCGGGCCCGGAGGACCGGTAGACGTCGATCTTGAGGTCGTTCTGGTTGATCTGGACCTCTTCGGGCTCGTCGACCTCGGGGAAGACGAGCACGCCGGTCGTCGAGGTGTGGATGCGCCCCTGCGACTCGGTCGCCGGCACACGCTGCACACGGTGCACGCCGCCCTCGTACTTGAGGTGCGCCCAGACGCCCTGGGACGGATCGGTCGCGTTCGACTTGATCGCGACCTGGACGTCCTTGTAGCCACCGAGGTCGGACTCGGTGCGCTCGAGCATCTCGATCTTCCAGCCCTTGGACTCGGCGTAGTGCGAGTACATGCGCAGGAGGTCGGCCGCGAAGAGCGCCGATTCCTCGCCGCCCTCGCCGCCCTTGATCTCCATGATCACGTCGCGCCCGTCGTCGGGGTCGCGCGGGATGAGCAGCCGGCGGAGACGCTCCTGGCGCTCCGACAGCTGCTCCTCGAGCGCCGGGACCTCGTCCGCGAACGCCTCGTCCTCACGCGCGAGCTCCTGGGCGGCGGCGAGGTCGTCCCCCGCCGCCTTCCAGGACTCGTACGCGGACTTGATCTGGTTGAGCTCGGCGTACCGCCGGTTCACCTTCTTCGCCCGGGCCGCATCGGCGTGGAGCGCGGGGTCCGACAGCTGCTGCGTCAGGTCCTCGTGTTCCGCCAGCAGCCCTGCCACCGACTCGAACACGCGTTACTCCTGGTGACCGTTGTGGTGCCCACCGGTCGTGGGGACCGACTTCTGCACCTGGACCAGGAACTCGACGTTCGACTGCGTCTCCTTGAGGTTCCGCAGCACGATCTCGAGGGCCTGCTGCGGGTCGAGCCCGGCGAGGGCACGGCGCAGGCGCCACGTGATCTTGACCTCGTCGGCGGAGAGCAGCTGCTCCTCGCGACGGGTGCCGGACGCGTTGACGTCGACGGCCGGGAAGATCCGCTTGTCGGCGAGGTGACGGTTGAGGCGGAGCTCCATGTTGCCGGTGCCCTTGAACTCCTCGAAGATCACCTCGTCCATCTTCGACCCGGTCTCGACGAGCGCCGTCGCGAGGATGGTCAGCGAGCCGCCGTCCTCGATGTTGCGCGCGGCGCCGAAGAAGCGCTTCGGCGGGTAGAGGGCGGACGAGTCGACGCCACCGGAGAGCACGCGACCGGAGGCCGGCGTCGCCAGGTTGTAGGCGCGGCCCAGACGGGTGATCGAGTCGAGGAGCAGGACCACGTCGTGACCCAGCTCGACGAGACGCTTCGCACGCTCGATGGCGAGCTCGGCGACCGTCGTGTGGTCTTCTGCCGGACGGTCGAAGGTCGAGGCGATGACCTCGCCCTTCACCGTGCGCTGCATGTCGGTGACCTCTTCGGGCCGCTCGTCCACGAGGACGACCATGAGGTGCGCCTCGGGGTTGTTCTTCGCGATCGCGTTGGCGATGGCCTGCAGCACGACCGTCTTGCCGGCCTTCGGCGGGGACACGATCAGACCGCGCTGGCCCTTGCCGATCGGCGACACGAGGTCGATGATCCGCGTGCTGAGCTTCGACGGCTCGGTCTCGAGGCGGAGACGCTCGTTCGGGTACAGCGGGGTGAGGTCCTGGAAGTCGACGCGCGCGGCGGCCTCGTCGGCGGTCTGCCCGTTGACCGAGTCGACCTTCACGAGCGCGTTGTACTTCTGGCGGCTCTGCTGTTCGTTGTCGCGCGGCTGCTTGATCGCACCGACGACCGCGTCGCCCTTGCGCAGGTGGTACTTCTTCACCTGGCCGAGGGAGACGTAGACGTCGTTCGGGCCCGGCAGGTAGCCGGTCGTGCGCACGAAGGCGTAGTTGTCGAGGACGTCGAGGATGCCCGCGATCGGGATGAGGACGTCGTCCTCGGTGATCTCCGGCTCGAACTCGTCGTTCTGCCCGCCGCGGCCGCGCTTGCGGTCACGCTGGCGACGGCTGCGGCCGCCCTCGGTCTCGTCGGCGTTCTGCTGGGCCTGCTGCTGCTTCTGCTGACCCTGCTGGCCCTGCTGCTTCTGCTGGCCGTTCTGCTGCTGGCCGTTCTGCTTCTGCTCGTTCTTGTCGTCCTGTTGGGCGTTCTTCTGCTCGCCCTGCTGGCCCTGGCCGTTCTGGCCGTTCTTCTGGGCCGCGTCGGTCTTCGGGGCGTTGTCGCGACCGTTCTGGTCGCCGCCCTGCTCGCCGTTCTCGGCGTTCTGGCCACGGCCACGACCGCGACCACGGCTGCGACGACCGCGGCGCGAGCCGCCCTCGCCCTGCTGGTCGTTCTGGTCGCCCGACTCGGTGCCGTGCGCGGACTGCTCCTGCTGGTCGCCCGCGGCGTCCGGCTGGGCCGGCTGCTCGGCCTGGTCCGGCGTCTGCTCGGTTCGCTCGGCCTGCTGGCCGTTCTGCTGGTCGCGCTGCCCGCGGCCACGACGCTGGCCGCCGGTCTGCGCGGCTTCCTGGGCGTCCTTCTCGGCGCGGACCTGGTCGAGCCCGGCGAGGAGGTCCTCGGTGCCGGTCTGACCGTGGTTGGTGTGCTCGGCGGCCGAGGTCGGCGCCGCGCTCACGGTGCCGCCGGACGAGGCACGGCGCGAACGGCGGGCCCGCGAGGACGCCGGCTGCTCGGCCGGGGCCTCGGTGGCTGCCGGTGCGTCGGCGACGGCCTCAGCGGCGGGTGCTGCGGGTGCCTCGGTCGGCTCCGGCAGCGTCGGCTGCTCGGCCACGGGGGCCTCGACCGCGGGTGCGGCCGGCTCGGCGGAAGCGTCGTCCGTCACGGGACGCTTGTCCTCGATCGAGGCGATGAGGTCACCCTTGCGGAGCTTCGAGAGCCCCGTGATGCCGAGGGAGGAGGCGATGCGCTGGAGTTCCGGGAGCCGGAGGGCGCGCAGATCGCTGGGGATCTCCACCTGGGTGGAGTCGTTGACGTTCGTCAAGGTCGGTGTTTCCTTTCGAACCGCAGAACGCGGAGAGTTTCCACCGTCCCGGATGCACGGGTATGCATCGACCGCCGTTCAGACGACGGACCGGGATTCGGTGATCAGAAAGAGATTGCCCCCGCGCACCGGACCCAGCATGGCGAGGAAGTTCCTGCTGCCTACGCGGGTTCGGCTTGGAGCGCCGAGTGCGGCACCACTGTAGCACCACCGAGGTCGACGGCCAGCATGAGCGCCCGCCAGTCGGATTCCCCGTGTCGCGACACGAGGTCGGCCGCGGTGAGTCGCTGCGCGGGGTCGCTGCCGAGGACCAGGAGGCTCGGGCCGGCTCCGGAGACGACCGCCGCCAGGCCGTGCTGCCGCAGCAGGCCGATGAGGGCGTCGGTCTCCGGCATGGCGCTGGCACGGTAGGCCTGGTGCAACCGGTCCTCGGTCGCCGCCAGGAGCAGCTCGGGGCTCTGGATGAGCGCGGCGACGAGCAGGGCGGAGCGGGACACGTTGAACGCGGCGTCCTCGTGCGGGACGCTCGCCGGCTGCAGGGAGCGCGCGAGCTTCGTCGAGAGCGTCGAGGTCGGCACGAAGACCACCGGCGAGACACCGCGGTGGACGAGCAGGCGCTTGTACGCCGGGCCCTCCGCCGTCATCCACGCGATGGTCAGCCCGCCGAAGAGCGCCGGCGCGACGTTGTCCGGGTGCCCCTCCATCTCGGTCGCGAGCGTGAGCAGGGTCGAGGCGTCGAGGTCGACGACGCCCTCGAGCAACCCGCGCGCGGCCATCAGCCCGGCGACGATCGCGGCCGCCGAGGACCCCATGCCGCGGCCGTGCGGGATGGCGTTCACCGCGTGCAGCTCGAGGCCGGGCTGCAGTGCGACGCCGGCGTGCTCGAGCCCGCGGCGCACGGCGCGGACGACGAGGTTCGTGTCGTCGGTGGCGACCTCACCCGCGCCGACACCGTCGACCGTGACGGTCGCGCCGGGCTCGGGCCGGACCCGGACGACGACCTCGTCGTAGAGCGACAGGGCGAGGCCGAGGGAGTCGAACCCCGGTCCGAGGTTCGCGGAGGTCGCCGGGACCCGTACGCGGACCGCCCGTCCGGCCGGTACAGCGATCTGGGCGGTCATGCCCTCCCCCGGTCCGGACGAGCGGTCGGGGCTCACTCGGCGCCGACCAGTCCGAGCACGTCGGCGACCGACTTGGTGTCGACCGGGACGCTCGTCGGGGTGACCTCGCCGCCGTCCTGCGTGCGGAGGGCCCACTGCGGGTCCTTGAGGCCGTGGCCGGTCACCGTGATGACGACCTTCGCGCCCTTCGGCACGACGCCGGCGTCGGCACGCTCGAGGAGCCCGGCGACGCCGATGGCCGAGGCGGGCTCGACGAAGACGCCGACCTCGGCGGAGAGGATGCGGTGCGCGGCGAGGATCGCCTCGTCGGTGATGGCACCGAAGTAGCCGTCGGTCTCGTCACGGGCCTCGAGCGCGAACTCCCACGAGGCCGGGTTGCCGATGCGGATCGCGGACGCGATGGTGTCCGGGTTGCGGACGACCTCGCCGCGGACGATCGGGGCCGAGCCCGCGGCCTGGAAGCCGAACATGCGCGGGAGCCTGGACGATCGACCGGCGGCCACGTCCTCGCGGTAGCCGCGGGAGTACGCCGTGTAGTTGCCCGCGTTGCCGACCGGCAGGAAGTGGAAGTCGGGCGCGTCACCGAGGACGTCGACGACCTCGAACGCGGCGGTCTTCTGCCCCTCGATGCGGTCGTTGTTGACCGAGTTCACCAGGTGCACCGGGTAGTTCGCGGCGAGGTCGCGCGCGATGTCGAGGCAGTCGTCGAAGTTGCCCTGCACCTGCAGCAGCTGGGCGTCGTGGGCGACGGCCTGGCTGAGCTTGCCCATGGCGATCTTGCCCTCGGGCACGAGCACCGCGGCGGTGATGCCGGCGTGCGTGGCGTACGCGGCGGCGGAGGCGCTGGTGTTGCCGGTCGAGGCGCAGATGACGGCCTTCGCACCACGCTCGACGGCCTTCGAGATCGCCATGGTCATGCCGCGGTCCTTGAACGACCCGGTCGGGTTCATGCCCTCGAACTTGACGTAGACCTCGGCCCCCGTGCGCTCGGACAGGCGGCGCGCCGGGATGAGCGGGGTCCCGCCCTCACCGAGCGTGACGACGGGCGTCGCCTCGGTGACGTCGAGACGGTCGGCGTACTCGCGCAGGACACCCTGCCACTGGTGGGCCATGAGGCTCCCCTTCTTGTCGGTTCTGGAGTTCGGTCGGGCGCGGCTCAGGCGCCGACGACGCGGAGGACGCTCGTGACCTCGGCGACGACGTCCTCGTTGCGGAGGGCGACCACCGTCGCGGCGAGGTCGGACTCGCGCGCCAGGTGCGTGCCGATGACGAGGGTCGCGGTCGCGTCGGACCCGGTGGCCACGGTCTGCTCGACGGTCTCGACGCTGACGCCGTGCTTCGCGAGGACGCCCGCGACGGTCGACAGCACACCCGGGGCGTCCGTGACGTGCAGCGTGATCTGGTAGCGCGTGCGGACGGTGCCGATCGGGAAGACCGGCAGCGCGGACTGGGTCGACTCGGCGATGCCGGGGCCACCGATGACGTGTCGGCGTGCGGCGGACACCAGGTCGCCGAGGACGGCCGAGGCGGTCTCGACCCCGCCGGCACCGGCGCCGTAGAACATCAGGTCACCGGCGGCCTCGGCCTCGACGAACACGGCGTTCTTCGCCCCGTGCACGCTCGCGAGCGGGTGCGACTCCGGCACGAGGGCCGGGTACACGCGGGCGCTGACGCCCTCGGTGCCCTGCTCGTCGGTCAGGCGCTCGGCCGTCGCGAGGATCTTCACGACGTACCCGGCCTTGCGCGCGGCCCGGACCTGCTCGATCGTCACCGAGGTGATGCCCTCGCGGTGGACGGCGGCGAGCGGCACCGAGGTGTGGAACGCGAGCGACGCCAGGATCGCGGCCTTCTGCGCGGCGTCGTAGCCCTCGATGTCGGCGGTCGGGTCGGCCTCGGCGTACCCGAGCTCGGTGGCGGTCGCGAGGGCGTCCTCGAACGTCGAGCCCTCGCGGTCCATCAGGTCGAGGATGAAGTTGGTCGTGCCGTTGACGATGCCCATGATGCGCTCGATGCGGTCACCGGCGAGGGAGTCGTGCAGCGGTCGGATGATCGGGATCGCGCCGGCGACGGCTGCCTCGTAGTAGAGCTGCGCGCCCACCTGCTCGGCGACCGCGAAGAGCTCCGGGCCGTGGGTCGCCAGGAGGGCCTTGTTACCCGTGACGACGTCGGCGCCGGACTGCAGCGCCTGGAGCACGAGCGTCCGTGCCGGCTCGATGCCGCCGATCAGCTCGACGACGATGTCCGCGCCGAGGATGAGCGACGCCGCGTCCGTCGTGAAGAGCTCCTTCGGCAGGTCGACGTCGCGCGGGGCGTCGAGGTCGCGCACCGCGATCCCGACGAGCTCCAAGCCGGCCCCGGCGCGCGAGGCGAGCTCGTCGCTGTGTTCGAGGAGCAGCCGCGCCACCTGGGAACCGACCGAGCCGGCTCCGAGCAGCGCGACGCGGACGTTGCGGTATTCGATCATCTGGTGCGGGTCCTGTTCGTGGGGAGTCGGGTCGTCCGAGGGGCTCAGGCCCCCGGGACCACCCCGGTGTCGCGGGCGAGGAGGTCGTCGATCGACTCGCCACGCACGAGGATACGGGGTACGCCGTCGGCGACCGCCACGACCGGCGGGCGTCCGACGTGGTTGTAGTTGCTCGCCAGGCTCCAGCAGTACGCACCGGTGGCGGCCACGGCGAGGATGTCCCCGCGGTGCACGTCACCGGGCAGGTACTCGTCGTTCACGACGATGTCGCCGGACTCGCAGTGCTTCCCGACCACCCGGGTGAGGACCGCGGGGGCGTCGGACATCCGGGCCAGCCGAGCCGTGTAGTCGGCGCCGTAGAGCGCGGGTCGGGCGTTGTCGCTCATGCCGCCGTCGACCGACACGTACGTCCGGGTGGCGGGCTCCTGCTCGTCGTCCGAGAGCGTCACGGGCTTGATGGTGCCGACGCGGTAGAGCGTGATGCCCGCGGGCCCGACGATGTACCGGCCGGGCTCGACCGCGATCTCGGGGACCGGGATGTCCCGCTCGGCGCAGGCCTCGGCCACGATGGTCGCGAGCGCGTCGGCGACGTCCTCCGGCTCGAACGCCGAGTCTGCCTCGGTGTAGTCGATGCCCCAGCCGCCGCCGAGGTTGAGCTCCGGCACCGGACCGGTCGCCACGAGCGTGGCGTGCACGTCCATCAGGCGCCGCGCAGCCTCGCGGAAGCCGGACTCGTCGAAGATCTGCGAGCCGATGTGCGAGTGCAGGCCGACGAAGGCGAGCGACGGCTCGGCGCGGACGGCCTCGGCAGCGGTGACGGCCTCGGTCAGGGGGATGCCGAACTTCTGGTCCTCGCGCGCGGTCGCCAGGTACTCGTGCGTCGACGCGTGCACCCCGCTGTTGATCCGGATGCGCACGCGCTGCACGACCCCGGCATCGGCCGCGGCACGGGCGACGCGCTGCACTTCCTCGTGGCTGTCGAGGACGATGGTGCCGACGCCGACCTCGACCGCGCGGGCGATCTCGGCGTCCGACTTGTCGTTGCCGTGGAAGCCGAGCAGCGCCGGGTCGACTCCCCCGGCCAGGGCCACCGTGAGCTCGCCGCCGGTGCACACGTCGACGCGGAGGTCGGCCTCGACCATCCACGCCGCGACCTGCGTCGTCAGGAACGCCTTGCCGGCGTAGTAGACGTGCGCCCGGGTGCCGATCCGCTCGAACGCCTCGGTGAAGGCGTTCCGCACCCGTACCGCCCGGGACTGCACGTCGCGTTCGTCGACCACGTACAGCGGCGTGCCGAACTGCGCGACCAGGTCGGACGCGGCGATTCCGCCGACGACGAGCTCGCCGTCGTCGGTCCGGGTCGCGGAGGCGGGCCAGATCCGCGCGGTCAGCGCGGAGGCGTCCGTCGGGAACCGCAGGTGCTGCGGGGCAAGGGGGTTCTCGCTCACGGGACCCGATCCTACCGAGCCGAGCCGCGCCTCCTGACTGTGTGACGCAGCCACGTGCTCAACCGCACGAACCGACCGTCTGCAGCCCCGCCTCGTTGAGCGGCAGCGAGTCGGCCGTGACGCGCACCGTCGCCTCGGAGGCGGTCACGTCGAGCGACCGCACGAGGAGCCCCGACGGCAGGAACTGCGCCGTGCAGACCTCGACGGGGACGTTCGTGACGCCCGGGATCGAGTCCACCTTGAGGCCGAGCGACGAGTTCGTGATCCGCACCGTCTTCGGCGTGATCGTGATGCCCTTGCCGTCGTCCTGCGCGGCGACGTCGCCCTTCGCCGCGTAGGTGATGTCGTAGCCGAGGACCGCGGTCTTGCCGGAGAGCTCCACGCCGCCGTCGACGAGGCTGAGCCGGTCGAACAGCGGGCTGTACTTCGACAGGTCCTTCACGGACGCGGCCGCGAGCCGGACGTGGCCGTCGACGTCGCGCACGTCGCCCTTCCCGTCGACGGGCACGTCACGCGCGGTGACGTCGGCGGCGAGCGGGATGCCGTCGATCGTGAGCTTCTCGGAGGAGATCTCGACCTCGTCGAGCTGCCCGCCGATCAGCTGCGGGATGACGATGCCCTTCGCGTGCGCCTCGACCTCGCCGGTGGCGCCGGACGGCAGCGACTGCTCGACCTGCTGGGCGATGATGCGGTCGACGACCCCGCGGAGGACGAACTCGGCGATCACGACGAGCGCGGCGACGACGACCACGACGACGATCAGCACGACGGGCCAGCGACGGCGCTTCCGGGGGGTCACGGTTGCGGCGGACATGCGTCCCACCTTGCCAGGTGGCCCCGGCAGCGAGCCTGGAGGCGCGGCGTGCGCCCGGCGCGCCGCGCGCACGACGACCGCTACATGCGCTCCGGCGCCGTCACGCCGAGCAGGCCCAGCCCGTTGCGGACGACCTGGCCGGTGGCGTCGTTCAGCCAGAGGCGGGTGCGGTGCAGGTCGGTCACGGGCTCGTCGCCGAGGGGCGTGACCCGGCAGGCGTCGTACCAGCGGTGGTAGAGCCCGGCGAGCTGCTCGATGTACCGCGCGACACGGTGCGGCTCGCGGAGCTCGGCCGCCTGGCGCACCACGCGCGGGTACTCCGCCAGGGCGCCGAGCAGGGCCCCCTCGGTGTCGTGCGTCAGGAGCGAGGCGTCGAAGGCCGACCGGTCCACCCCGGCGTTCGCGGCGTTGCGGGCCACGGACTGCGTGCGGGCGTGGGCGTACTGCACGTAGAACACGGGGTTGTCGTTCGTGCGCTTCGTGAGCAGGTCGAGGTCGATGTCGATCGCGGTGTCGCTGGCGAACCGGACCAGCGCGTACCGGCCCGCGTCCACGCCCACGGCGTCGACGAGGTCCTCCATCGTGACGATCGTGCCGTTGCGCTTCGACATGCGCATCGGTTCGCCGTCCTTGAGCAGGTTGACCATCTGCCCGATGAGGATCTCGAGGTTCTTGCCCGGCTCGTCCCCGAACGCGGCGCACATCGCCATCATCCGGCCGACGTAGCCGTGGTGGTCCGCGCCGAGCATGATGAGGTTCCGCTCGAACCCGCGCTCGCGCTTGTCGAGGTAGTACGCCAGGTCGCCCGCGATGTACGCCGGCTCGCCGTCGGACTTGATGACGACGCGGTCGCGGTCGTCGCCGAAGTCGGTGGTCCGGAGCCACTCGGCACCCTCGGCCTCGTACATCACGCCCGCCGAGCGCAGTCGCTCGATGGCGCGCTCGACGGCCTTCGACTCGTGCAGGGCGTTCTCGTGGAAGTACACGTCGAAGTCGACGCCGAAGTCGTGCAGCGACGACTTGATGTCGGCGAACATGAAGTCGACGCCCTCGCGCCGGAAGAGCTCCTGCGCCTCGTCGCGCGGCAGGTCCTTGACGTCGACCGACGGGTCGAGGGTCGCGATCACACGCGCCGCGATCTCGGCGATGTACGCGCCGCCGTAGCCGTCCTCGGGCGTGGGCTCGCCGAGCGCCGACGCGACGAGGGAGCGGGCGAAGCGGTCGATCTGCGCGCCGTGGTCGTTGAAGTAGTACTCGCGGGTGACGAGGCCGCCCTGCGCCTGGAACACCCGCGCGAGGCTGTCGCCCACCGCGGCCCAGCGCACGCCGCCCATGTGGATCGGCCCGGTCGGGTTCGCGGACACGAACTCGAGGTCGATCCGCACGCCGTCGTACAGGTCGCCGTGCCCGAAGGACTCGCCGCCCTCGACGATCGTGCGCGCGATCTCGCCGGCAGCGGCGGCCTCGAGCGTGATGTTGATGAAGCCGGGGCCCGCGACGTCGACCGAGTCCACGCCGTCGAGCTCGGTCAGCTCGCCGGCGATCTCCGTCGCGAGCTCGCGCGGGTTCGTGCCGAGCCGCTTCGCGAGCTGCATCGCCGCGTTCGAGGCCCAGTCGCCGTGCGCGCGGTTCTTCGGACGTTCGAGTGCCGCGTGGGACTCCTCGATGGTCACGGTGTCGGACGCGCCTCGTCGCTCGACGATCCCGGTCAGGATCGACAGGTACGCGGCGGAGAGTTCGGCAGGAGTCACGAGGGTCGAGTCTACCGGGACGCACAGGTCCTCCCCGGTCGATGCACCATCATGTCGGGATGACCACCCGCAGCCGCGTCCGGGCGATCAGCGTCGCCCTCCTCACCGTGTCCGCGTCCGTCGCCCTGGTGGGGTGCTCCGGCGGCGGCTCGGACGGCGCCACGCCGAGCGCCACGGCGGGTCCGATCGGGAAATGGGTCGCACAGACGTGCACCGAGCTCCTGCCCACCGACGCCCTGTCCGTCTACGGGAAGACGTTCACCCTCGACGACGACTTCACGCCGGAGAAGGGGACCCCGGCGGCGCGCATCGCCGAGCAGCGCGGTCGCGTGTGCCACTGGAGCGCGAACGACGACGCCTCGATCACGATCACGGTCGCCGTCGCCGACCTGCCTGAGAAGTCGCTCACGAACCTCAAGGACGCGCTCTACGAACGGGGCGGATCCGTGCCGACCTACCGGGTCGAGGGGTACTTCTCGCTCACCGACGGCGTCGGGCGCGCGGACGCCTTCGCCGACCCGTACTGGATCACCGCGACCTCCACCCTCTTCACCGAGCCCGGCGGCGCGCAGCCGGTCGTCGACGCGGTGCGGAGCGTCGTGCAGCCGAGCGCGTCCGCGACGCCGGCCGGCTGATCCGTCCGCCGCGTACCTGATGGGATCGGGCGTACCCGGTGAGCTCCTTCGACCAGGTACGCCCGATCTCGCTTGCCATCGCACGCGATCTGGGAAAGACCGGCACCGAGCGCGCCCCGCGCCCGCCGTACCCACCAGACGGACGGGAGGCGCAGTGCGGCCCCGCCCCGCGCCTCCCGTCCGTCAGCTCGTCACCCGCGTACCTGGCGGGAACGGGCGTACTTCGTCGATTCTTTCGAACAGGTACGCCCGATCTCGTTTGCCATCGCGCGCGTCCTGGGAAAGACCGGGCTCGAGCGCGCCCCGCGCCCACCAGGAGGAAGGGAGACGCGGCCCCGCGCCTCCCGTCCGTCAGCTGGTCACCCGCGTACCTGGCGGGAACGGGCGTACCCGGTGAGTTCTTCCGACCAGGTACGCCCGATTCCGCTTCCCATCGCGCACGTTCTGGGAAGGACCGGGCGCGACACGCGTGGTCTCGGACAGCCGTGCGGACCTGCTACGGTTGGTTCCACCCAGGGCCCCCATAGCTCAGGGGATAGAGCACTGCCCTCCGGAGGCAGGGGCGGAGGTTCGAATCCTCCTGGGGGCACAGTGACATCCCCGCGGAAGCAGGCGACTTCGCTTCGCTCAGGCGGCTGCCCGCGATGTCGGCTTCGCCGACCTTCCCTCCGGGGGCGGTCGGGGCGGGGCCCTCGTGGGCGCACATCGCGGTAGCGTCGGGCGCATGACGATGGTGTTCCCGGAACCTGGTGTTGCGCCGCTGCGAGGCGGGCCGAGGCTCGGGTGGGGCGTGATCGGTCCCGGCGAGATCGCGGGCGACTTCACGTCGACGCTCCACGCGAACTCCGACCAGCGCGTCGTCGCCGTCGGCTCCCGCTCCCCCGAACGCGCCGCCGCCTTCGCCCGGCGACACGGGATCCCCGGCGTGCACGGCTCGTACGAGGCCCTCGTCGCCGACCCCGCCGTCGACGTCGTCTACGTCGCCTCACCGCACCCGCAGCACCTCGGCCACGCGCTCCTCGCGATCGCCGCGGGCAAGCACGTCCTCGTCGAGAAGCCGATGACCACATCGGAGGCGGACACCCGCACCCTCGCCGAGGCCGCCCGCAGCGCCGGGGTGTTCGCGATGGAGGCGATGTGGACCCGGTACCTCCCGGGGACCACCGTCGTCGCACGGCTCCTCGCCGACGGCGCCCTCGGCGACGTCCGACTCGTGTCCGTCGACGTCGGCTGGCCGCACGACCCCGACCCCGCCGACCGCATGTTCGACCCCGCCGCCGGCGGCGGCGCCCTCCTCGATGCCGGTGTCTACGGGCACTGGTTCGCACGGTTCGCCACCGGCGCCCCGGTGACCAGCAGCACGACGGGAGCGGTCTCCGGACGCGGGGTGGACCTCCAGTCCGTCACCGTGTCGACGTCGGCCGGCGGCGCGCAGGCCGTGGTGACCACGACGATGACGGCGTGGACGCCCGGACTCGCGGTCATCGCGGCGAGCACGGCCACCGTGCGGTACACCGACCACTTCGTGTTCCCGGCGTCCTTCGCGCTGCACCACGGCGCGGAGGCGGCGCACTGGGAGGACGAGAGCGGCCTCCGTGGCAGACAGGGCCTCGTCTGGCAGACCGCGGCGCTCGCGCAGTACGTCGCCGAGGGGCGCACGGAGTCGCCGCTGCACTCGCTCGACGACTCGATCGGGCTCGCCGCGACGCTCGACGCTGCGCGGTCCGCGCTCGGTCCCCGGGTGGACGCCCCCGGTGTTTCCGAACGCGACACGTCCACCCCCTAGGATCACGGGCCGGTCGACCCCGCACGCGACCGGGAAGAGGACTCGATGACCGCAGCCACCGGGAACCCGCAGCACGAACTCGCCCGGGGCGCCGACGCCCCGGCACCACGGACCCTGCTCGACGTCCTCACCGCGACCGCCGCCGAGCACCCCGACGCCACCGCGCTCGAGGACCCGGCCGGCACGATCGACTACGCGACGCTCGTGCGACTGGTGCACGAGCAGGCCGACGACCTCGCGCGCCGCGGGGTCCGACGGGGCGACCGGGTGGGCGTCCGGATCCCGTCCGGCGGGCGCGACCTGTACGTGTCGATCCTCGCGGTCCTCGCGGCCGGCGCGGCGTACGTCCCGGTGGACGCCGACGACCCCGAGGAACGCGCCACGCTGGTGTTCGGCGAGGCCGGCGTCGTCGGCGTGATCGGAGTGGGCGGCGTCCTGCGTGACCGCGACGGCGCGGAACTCCCGGTGACCGACCCCGCGGCGAGCGCCGAGCTCCCCCGGCAGGACGACGACGCGTGGATCATCTTCACGTCCGGGTCGACCGGTGTGCCCAAGGGCGTCGCCGTGACGCACCGGTCCGCTGCGGCGTTCGTGGACGCCGAGGCGCGGATGTTCCTGCCGGCCGCGCCGATCGGTCCGGGCGACCGGGTGCTGGCGGGTCTGAGCGTGGCGTTCGACGCGTCGTGCGAGGAGATGTGGTTGGCGTGGGGCCACGGTGCGTGTCTGGTGCCGGCGCCGCGGTCGCTCGTGCGCACCGGGGTGGACCTGGGGCCGTGGCTCATCGCGCACGGGATCACGGTGGTGTCGACGGTGCCGACGCTCGCGGCGCTGTGGCCGGACGACGCGCTGGAGCAGGTGCGGTTGGTCATCTTCGGTGGTGAGGCCTGCCCGCCGGAGCTCGCTGCGCGGATCGCGAGCCGCGAGCGGGAGGTGTGGAACACGTACGGTCCGACCGAGGCGACGGTGGTGGCGTGCGGTGCCCTGCTCGACGGGAGCACGCCGATCCGGATCGGGTTGCCGTTGGACGGCTGGGACCTCGCGGTCGTGGACGCGGCGGGTGCCCGGGTGGAGCCGGGGGGCGTCGGGGAGCTCGTCATCGGCGGCGTCGGGCTCGGGCGGTACCTGGACCCGGCGAAGGACGCCGAGAAGTACGCGCCGTTCCCGGAGCTCGGGTGGGAGCGGGCGTACCGGAGCGGGGACCTGGTGCGGTACGACCCCGAGGGACTCGTGTTCCAGGGTCGTGCGGACGACCAGGTGAAGCTCGGCGGTCGTCGCATCGAGCTCGGGGAGATCGACGCGGCGCTGCAGGGCCTGCCGGACGTGGCCGGGGGTGCAGCCGTGGTGCAGCGGACGCCGGCGGGCAACCAGGTGCTGGTCGGGTACGTCGCGCCGGTCGCGGGTGCGACGGTGGACGCGGCGGCGGCGAACGCTCGGCTGCGCGAGGAGCTCCCGGCGGCGCTCGTGCCCCTGCTCGCGGTGGTGGACTCGCTGCCGACGCGGACCTCGGGCAAGGTCGACCGTGCCGCGCTCCCGTGGCCGTTGCCGGGGTCGTCGGACACGGCGATGCTCCCGGACACGGTGGCGTGGATCGCCGAGCGGTGGTCCGCGATCCTCGGGGTGCCGGTGGCGAGCGTCGACGACGACTTCTTCGCGCACGGCGGCGGGTCGCTGACGGCGGCGCAGCTCGTGTCGGCGATCCGTGAGCGCTTCCCGACGACGACGGTGGCCGACGTGTACGACCACCCGCGGATCGGGGCGCTGGCGGACGCGCTCGACGACTCCGGCCCGGTGACGTCGGTGCCACGCGACGTCCGGCCGGTCCCGCTGGCGACGGGTGTGGTGATGACAGTGCTCGGGCTGCCCCTGCAGGTGCTCCGTGGTCTGCGGGTGCTGACGTGGACGGCGCTCGTGGCGGCGGTGCTGCACGCGACGACGCTGCCGTCCGTCCCGGTGCTGCCCTTGCCGGCGCTCGTCGTGGCGCTCGTCCTGTTCGTCACCCCGGCGGGGAAGATGGCCGTGACGGTCGTCCTCGTCCGGGCCCTCCTCGTCGGGGTGCGTCCGGGTGACCACCCCCGTGGCGGGTCGGTGCACGTGCGGGTCTGGCTCGCGGAGCGGATCGCCGAGGCGGTGGACGGCCCCTCGACGGCCGGTGCGCCGTGGATCAGCTACTACGCCAGGGCCTTGGGCGCGACGATCGGCAAGGACGTGGACCTGCACGCGCTGCCGCCGGTGACCGGGATGCTGACGGTCGGCAAGCGGGCGTCGATCGAGCCCGAGGTCGACCTCGCCGGACACTGGGTCGACGGCGACGTGTTCCGGCTCGGCCGGGTCCGGATCGACGCGGACGCCGTGGTGCACAGCCGGACGACGCTGCTGCCGGGTGCGCACGTGGGCGTCGGTGCCGAGGTGGAGGCCGGTTCCGCGGTTGCCGACCGGGTCCCCGACGGGGAGCGGTGGGCGGGGTCGCCGGCGGAACGCGTCGGGTCGGCTCGGCACGACCGGGAGGCGCGGCCCCCGTCCCGACGCCGGTGGCTGCTGGCGTACGGGGCCGGGTCCCTGGCCGTGGCCGGGTTGCCGGTGATCGGTGTCGCCGCGGGGGTGGGGCTGGTGTGGCTCCTCGTCGGACCGGTCGCGTCCCTCCAGAGGGCCGTGCTGCTCGCGCTGGCGTGGGTACCGGTGGGGACGGTCGTCGCGGGGCTCGTGTACGCGGCACTCGTCGTGGCCGCGGTGCGGTTGCTCGGGATCGGTCTGCACGAGGGTCGGCACCCGGTGCGCTCCCGGATCGGCTGGCAGGTGTGGACGACCGAGCGGATCCTCGACGGCGCCCGGACGCTGCTGTTCCCGGTGTACGCGTCGCTCGTGACCCCGCTCTGGCTCCGACTGCTCGGGGCGCGGGTGGGACGGAACACCGAGATCTCGACGGTCCTGCTCATCCCGGCGCTCACGCAGATCGCCTCGGGGGCGTTCCTCGCCGACGACACGATGGTGGCCACGTACGAGCTCGGCGGCGGTCGGGTGCGGATCGGTCGGTCGAAGGTGGGGCGACGGGCGTTCCTCGGCAACAGCGGGATGACGGGCGCCGGACGTTCGGTGCCGCGCGAGGCCCTGGTCGCGGTGCTGTCCGCCGTCCCGAAGAAGGCGAAGCGCGGATCGTCGTGGCTCGGCTCTCCCCCGGTGCGGCTCCGGCGCGCCACGGCGGAGTTCGACGAGGAGCGCACGTTCCGGCCGCCGCGGTCCCTCAAGGTCGCTCGAGGCTGCTGGGAACTCCTGCGCCTGGTCGCCCCGATGGTGTCCGCGGGGATCGCGCTCGGGGTCGTCGGCACGCTGCTCGCGCTCTGGACGGCCGTCGGCATCGGGTGGACGGTGCTGCTCGCCGGGCCGGTGCTCATCGTCGCCGGTGCCGTCGCGGCCGTGGTGTCGACGATCGCGAAGTGGTCCTTCGTCGGCCGGATCGCCGCCCGCGAGCACCCGCTCTGGTCGTCGTTCGTGTGGCGGAACGAGGTGCAGGACACGTTCGTCGAGACCGTCGCCCGGCCGTGGTTCGCCGAGCAGGCGACGGGGACGCCGGCCCTCGCGGCGTGGCTCCGCAGTCTCGGGGCGACGATCGGCCGCGGTACCTGGCTCGAGACGTACTGGCTCCCGGAGGCCGACCTCGTGACGATCGGGTCCGGGGCCTCCGTGGCCCGCGGCACGGTCGTGCAGACGCACCTGTTCCACGACCGGGTGATGCAGCTCGACGAGGTCCGCCTCGACCCGGGTGCGACGCTCGGGCCGCACAGCGTGGTGCTGCCGGCTGCGGGCATCGGACCGGGCGCCACCGTCGGGCCGGCGTCCCTCGTGATGCGCGGCGAGCAGGTGCCCGGCGGGACGCACTGGTCCGGCAACCCGATCGCTCCGTGGACATCGGCGCCGCCGGTGCCGGCGCGGTCGTCCGTCGAGCACGTCGCCGTGGCAGACTCGACGGCACCGTGAAGCCCGCCTCGACGAACCCAGACGCCGACCCGTACACCCCGCACAGCGGCGACCGACGGTGGAGCGCCCACCACTACGAGCTCCGTCTGGAGTACCGCGTCGCGACGAACCGCCTCGACGGCACCGCGACGATCACCGGCCGAGCGCACGAGGACCTCGACCGTGTCGTCCTCGACCTGCACGGCATGACGGTCGACCGGGTGGACGTCGACGGCAAGCGGGCGAAGAAGCACACGGCCGCGACGCACAAGCTCACCGTGACCCCGGCCGAGCCGGTCGCCGCCGGCACGGACTTCACCGTCCACGTGCGGTACCGCGGCACACCGCACCCGCTCCGCAGTCCGTGGGGCCAGATCGGCTGGGAGGAGCTGACCGACGGTGTCATCGTCGCGGCACAGCCCACCGGCGCCCCGTCGTGGTTCCCGTGCAACGACCGACCGGACGACAAGGCCACCTACCGGTTCGAGATCACCGCCGAGGCCGCGTACGACGTCGTCGCGAACGGCGAGCTGCTCGGCAAGGAGCGCGCCCGCGCCGGCACGACGTGGACGTACGCCACGACCGAGCCGATGGCGACGTACCTCGCGACGGTGCAGATCGGGCGCTACCGCACGACGAAGCTCCGCGGCTCGGACACCCCCGTCACGCTGCACCACCCCGCCGACCTCGGCACGGCCGCGAAGACGGACTTCGGACGGGTACCGGACATGCTCGCCCTGTACGCGGACCGGTTCGGGCCGTACCCGTTCGCGTCGTACGGCGTCGTGGTGACCGACGACGAGCTCGAGATCCCGCTCGAGGCGCACGGCCTGGCGGTCTTCGGCCGGAACCACGTCGACGGCGAGCACGGCACCGACCGGCTCATCGCACACGAGCTCGCGCACCAGTGGTTCGGCAACTCCGTGACGGTCACCAGGTGGAAGGACATCTGGTTGCACGAGGGCTTCGCCTGCTACGCCGAGTGGCTCTGGTCGGAGCACCGCGGCGGCGAGTCGGCGGACACCCTCGCGGCGACGTACCGCGACGGGCTCCTGGAGCAGCCCGAGGACCTCGTCGTGGCCGACCCGGGCCCGAAGGACATGTTCGACGACCGGGTCTACAAGCGCGGCGCCCTGGCCCTGCACGCCGTCCGTCGGTCGGTCGGCGACGACGCGTTCTTCGCCGGGCTCCGGACGATCACCGAGCGACACCGGTACGGGTCGGTCGCACCGGAGGACGTGCACGCCGCGTTCGCCGACGCAGCAGGGACCGACGTCGACGCGGTCCGGGCCGTGACGGCACCCTGGCTCGACGAGCCCACCGTCCCCGCGCTCTAGGGAACCGTCGGCGGCGTCGCGCGCGTCAGCTCGCGGTCTCGACCAGGTCCGGGGCGCCGCCGACGTCGGCCGTCTCCGAGGCGCCGTTCACCTCGGCCCACACCGCGTCGAGGGACAGCCCGACGACCCCGGCGACGGACGCGATGGTCGAGAACGCCGGCGTCGCGATGCGGCCGGTCTCGATCTTCCGCAGCGTCTCCGGCGAGATCCCGGCCCGCAGCGCCGTGTCGAGCATCGAGCGCTCCCCGCGGGCACGGCGGAGCAGCGCTCCGAGCCGCCGACCACGGGCGACCTCGTCGGGGCTGAGCGGGAGACGGACCATGCGCCCACACTAATACCGGTCTTCCAGTACCGGTATGATCATCCCATGATCGAGATCCTCACCCCGGCCGAGGTCGACCGGGCCCGCGCCACCGGAGCCCTCGTCGGCACGATCCTGCAGACCCTGCGCGAGCGCACCCGCGTCGGCACGAACCTGCTCGAGATCGACCGGTGGACGAAGGCGATGATCGAGGACGCCGGCGCCGAGTCCTGCTACGTCGACTACGCCCCGTCGTTCGGACGCGGGCCGTTCGGCCACCACGTGTGCACCGCCGTCAACGACGCCGTCCTGCACGGACTCCCCCACGACCGGACCCTGCAGGACGGCGACCTGCTGACGCTCGACCTGGCCGTCTCGCTCGACGGCATCGCCGCCGACGCCGCCGTCAGCTTCGTGGTCGGCACACCGGACCCGGCCGACCTGGCCCTCATCGACGCCACCGAGCGCGCTCTCGCCGCAGCGATCGAGACCGCCGGCCCCGGGGTCCGCACGGGCGACCTGTCGCACGCCATCGGCACGGTGCTCGAGGGCGCCGGCTACCCCGTCAACGTCGAGTTCGGCGGCCACGGCATCGGCTCGACGATGCACCAGGACCCGCACGTGTCGAACACCGGGCGACCCGGACGCGGCTACACCCTCCGCCCCGGGCTGCTCCTCGCGCTCGAGCCGTGGGTGATGGCGGACACCGACGTGCTCGTCACCGACCCGGACGGCTGGACGCTCCGCAGTGCCACGGGAGCACGCACCGCGCACACCGAGCACACGGTGGCGATCACCGAGGACGGCGTCGAGGTCCTCACGCTCCCACGCTGAGCGGAGCCCCGCCCGCCGCGACCGCGAGCACCACGTCGACCGCGGGGAACAGCACCGTGACCGGCTGCGACACCCCGTCCAGGACCGCCGTGCCCCTGCCCAGGTCGACGTCGACGCGGGTGGGGTCCACCCGGAGTCCTCGGCCGTCACGCTTCAGGACGGCCTCCTTCACGGCCCAGCACGCCGCCCGGGCAGTGTCGTCGCCGGACCGGGCGAGCTCCCCGGGCGTGAACGCGTCGAGCGGGGCCGCTGCGACCCGCGACACGCGCTCGAGGTCGACGCCGATCCCGGGCGGTCCGACGGCCAGTGCGACGAGGTCGGCGGTCCGTGCGAGGCTCACCCCGACGGCGGAGCCGTCGACCTCGGCCCAGGGGCGGCCGTGGTCCGTCGCAGCGCAGTGCGGGCAGACGCGCCCCGCGCGCACGGCCGACACGTCGACATCCGCCGCCGACGCGACGGCGGTGAGCAGCGCCTCCCGGTCCGCGTCGGGACTGCCGCCGGACCGCCGGACCGTCACCACGACGGTCTGGAGGCGCGGGAGACTCACGCAGGCGAGCCTACGTCGGGTGGTTCAGGCGTGGGTGAGCGCGATGAGCGCGACGTTCATCGTGCTGTAGAGCCCTTCGGACCGGGTCGCCTGGCGCACCCGTCCGCGGAGGACCTCGTAGCGGCCGTCGTGCTCGCGCACGAAGCCGATGACACCGCTCGCCGGCGTCGACACACGGTGGTAGCCGTCCTCGAGTGGGACGACCTCGGTGCTGGTTGTTCGCTCCATTGCAGTTCCCCTGTCTCGTTCGTCGTCGAACGCTCCCCGAGCATACCCCGGTCCGGGGTACAACGCCTGCACAGGCCCGGGGTTCCACGAGGGTTCGCCCGGAGTCTGTCCGAGCGCTGCGCGGCGTGGATAGACTCCGGGCAACAGCGCTCCGGGGCGCGGTTCCGGGGGTACTCGGACCGTGATCACGGCGACGGACGGAGGACGGATGCGAGCGGTCCAGGGCGGATCGGCCACGGGCAGGACGAGGACCGACAGGGGGACGCCGGGGCTGGTGGGACGCATCGCTGCGGCACTCCTGGCCGTGTTCCTCGTGCTGGCGCCGGCGGCGACGGCGCGAGCGACCGCGCCGGTCGACCTCGGTGGCGCGTACGTCCTCGACGAGGCCGACGTGCTCAGCTCCTCGCAGCAGTCCCGGATCGAGAACGCCGTGCAACAGCTCTACACGGACACGAAGACCCAGCTCTACGTCGTCTTCGTCCCGACGTTCACGAACCCGTCGGACCACACCGAGTGGGGCGCCGCGACGATGTCGGCGAACCAGATCGACTCCGACGGCATCCTGCTGTCGGTCGCCGTCGACGACCGGAACTACGACGTCCAGCAGACGAACGAGACGAGCATCTCGTCGTCCGACGTCCAGTCCGCGGTGGACGACGACCTGCTGCCGGCCCTCAAGCAGAGCGACTGGTCCGGTGCCGCGCTGGCCTTCGCGAACGGCCTCGCCGACACCCAGGCGCCGCCGGACCTCACCTGGCTGTGGATCCTCCTCGCCGTCGTGGTCGTCGCGGTCGTCGTCGTGGTGCTCGTCATCCGGACGCGGAACAAGCGCCGGACGGCCGCCGCGACGAAGGCGCAGGAGGCGTCCCTCGCCGACCTCGAGCGGACCGCCGGTGGCGCCCTCGTGACGATCGACGACGAGCTGCGCACCGCCGAGCAAGAGGTCGGGTTCGCCACCGCGCAGTTCGGGGCCGACGCCGCGAAGCCCTTCGCCGAGGCGGTCGCCGCGGCGCAGCAAGCCGTGCGCAAGGCCTTCACGTTCCAGCAGCAGCTCGACGACGAGATCCCGGACTCCCCGCAGCAGCGCGCCGACTGGGCGAACCAGATCATCGCCATCTGCGAGCAGGCGCACGCCTCGATCGAGGAGCAGACGGAGTCGTTCGACAAGCTCCGCTCGCTCGAGGACGGCGTCGAGGAAGCCGCTGCCGCGCTCGCGCAGGCCGTCGCCGCCGCCCCGGCATCGGTCCAGCAGGCGAGCGCCGCGCTGGACCGGGTCCGCTCGGCGTACACCGGCCGGACCCTCGCGACCGTGTCGGACAGCGTCGACCAGGCCGAGCAGGTCCTCGCCTACGCGACCGAACGGTCCCAGGCGGCCACCGCCGCGATCGCCGCGGGCGACAAGGGCGAGGCGGTCGTCGCCGTGCGCGACGCCCAGCACGCCCTCGCGCAGGTGCAGCAGCTCACGTCGAGCGCGAGCGCTGCCGAGGCGAGCTTCGCCGAGGCCACCGCACGCGCCGAGGCGATGCGCGTCGACATCGAGGGCGACGTCGCCGCGGCGCGCACCCTCACCGTCGGCGGACCGGAACTCGCCGCCGCGGTCACCCGTGCCGAGACCGTGCTGCGGCAGGGCTTCGACCCGAAGGACCCGATCACCGCGGTCGACGCCCTCACCAAGGCGAACACCGAGATCGACCAGGCCATCGCCGCGGCCCGTGGCGCCGAGGAACAGCAGCGTCGGGCGTCCCGCGCGCTCGACGACGCGCTCCGCGACGCCCGGAACCGGATCAGCCAGGCGCGCGAGTTCATCTCCCTGCACCGCGGCGGGGTCGGACCGACGGCGCGGACGCGGCTGTCCGAGGCGCAACGAGCACTCGACGACGCCGTCCAGCTCGCCACGACGGACCCGGGGCAGGCGCTCCAGGCAGCGCGTGCGG
This sequence comes from Curtobacterium sp. 320, assembly GCF_031455235.1. Lineage (NCBI taxonomy): Bacteria > Bacillati > Actinomycetota > Actinomycetes > Micrococcales > Microbacteriaceae > Curtobacterium > Curtobacterium sp. 320. The sequence continues at coordinate 262,545 of NZ_JAVDSI010000004.1, forward strand.
CCGAGCAGTACGCGGCGGCCGCGATGGACGCCGCGAACGACGACATGGGCGGCTGGGGCGGTGGCGGCGGCTTCGGCGGCGGTGGCGGCAACGGCGCGCAGCTCGGCGGCCTCGTCACCGGCATCGTGCTCGGTGGCCTGCTCGGCGGTCGCGGCGGCAGCTACGGCGGCGGCTCCTTCGGGGGTGGCGGCTTCGGCGGTGGCGGCGGCTTCGGGCGCGGAGGCGGCTTCGGCGGCGGAGGCGGCGGGGGCGGGGGCGGCGGGGGCGGTTTCTCCGGCGGCGGCCGCTTCTAGACCGGGCACCACAGACCAACAGCACCACACCAGTCCTTCCACGAAAGGGAACAGCAATGGCAAAGCAGACGATCTTCGGGCGGATCTCGACCCTCGTCCGGGCGAACATCAACCAGCTCATCGACGACGCCGAGGATCCCCAGAAGATGCTCGACCAGCTCGTGCGGGACTACACGAACAACATCGCGGACGCCAAGACGGCGATCGCGCAGACGATCGGCAACGTCCGACTGCTCGAGCAGGACCACGAAGAGGACAAGCGGGCAGCGGTGGAGTGGGGCCAGAAGGCCGCCAACGCCTCCTCCGCTGCGGACAAGTACCGCACCGAGGGCAAGACGGTCGAGGCGGACAAGTTCGACAACCTCGCCAAGATCGCGATCGGCAAGCAGATCGCGGCCGAGCAGGAGGTCAAGGACGCCGAGCCGAACCTCGCCTCGCAGAACGAGGCGGTGGAGAAGCTCAAGTCGGGCCTCGCCGGCATGGAGCAGAAGCTCGAGGAACTCCGCTCGAAGCGCGACAACCTCGTCGCCCGGTCGAAGACGGCCGAGGCGCAGTCCAAGGTCAACGACGCGCTCGGCAACATCGACGTGCTCGACCCGACGAGCGACCTCGGCCGCTTCGAGGAGAAGGTGCGCCGCGAAGAGGCGAAGGTCCTCGGCCAGCAGGAGCTGCAGTCGTCGAGCCTCGACTCGCAGTTCGAGAGCCTCGAGGACGTCGGCAAGGACGCCGAGGTCGAGGCACGGCTCGCCGCCCTCAAGTCCGGCGGTTCGTCGAGCGTCTGACGCGCTCCTCGGACGACGCCGGACCCCGCCTGACAGACTGGCACGATGCAGTTCCTCGTGGTCGGTCAGTGGCAGGGTTCGGCGTCGTCCCGTGCGATGCGCCTCGGGGACGGAGCCGCGGCGATCGCGGCCGACCTCCCGCGCGCGTCGACCACCGTGGTCGACGTCCCGGCGGGCGCCGGCGATCGTCTCGAGACGGCCGTCGCCCGGTACACCTCGGTGCTCTCGGTGGCCGAACGCGTCGCCGAGGAGACCACGGTGTCGAGCGAGCCGGTCCTCGTCGTCGGCGGTGACGGTGCGAGCGTGCTCGGCGCCACGGTCGGGCTCGGACCGGACACCGCCTTCGTGCGGATCGCGGGGTCGAGCGGCTTCCGGGCACTCAACCGCGCCCAGCCCGTCGCCGCCGAGACCGCCGTGCTCCGCATCCTCGTGGACCGCCCCGACGACCTGTTCCCGGCGCTTCCGACCCTGGCGGCCTCGTCCGTCGTCGTCGCCGGCGTGCGTGGGGTCGAGGACGCCGAGCGAGGTGCCCTCGACCGTGCCGGGATCGTGCACCTCGACGTCGACGCCGCCACCCCGGACGCGATCGCGGCAGCGGTGGACGCCACCGGTGCCCAGGCGGTGTTCGTGCACGTCGACCTGGACGTCCTCGACCCGTCCGAGGTCGACGGGCTGCTCGAGCCCGTCCCGTTCGGGTTGGACGGCGCCGGACTCGTCGAGCGCATCCAGGCCGCCACGCGCGGACGACGACTGGCGGGCGCGGCCCTCACCGGGTTCGCGCCGGTCGACCCGGACCGCGCGGTCGACGACCTCGGCGTCATCCTGCGTGCGGTCGGCGCGCTGACGAGCGCGTCCCGCACCGTCTGACGGTCCCCGCGCTCCCCCGCGGACCCGTTCTCCACGGGTACGCACCGCGCCCGGCATGATCCATGCCGATCCGCGTACGCTCGGCGACATGACGGACTACGACCTCATCGTGATCGGCGCCGGCGCAGTCGGCGAGAACGTGGCGGACTACGCCAAGAAGCGCGGCCTGTCGGTCGCCATCGTGGAGGCCGAGCTCGTCGGCGGCGAGTGCTCCTACTGGGCGTGCATGCCGTCCAAGGCCCTGCTGCGCAGCGGGCACGCGCTCGCAGCGGCGAAGCGACTCGACGGTGCGAAGCAGGCGGTCACGGGCGACCTCGACGCGGCGCACGTGCTCGCCCGACGGAACTCCTTCACCTCGGACTGGAAGGACGACGGCCAGGTCTCGTGGCTCGAGTCCGCCGACATCGACCTCATCCGCGGCCACGCCCGGATCACCGGCGAGAAGACGATCGAGGTCGACGGCACGACGTACACGGCAGCCGCGGCGATCGCGGTCGTCACGGGCTCGCTGCACACCCTCCCCGACGTCCCGGGGCTGGCCGACGCGACGCCGTGGGGCACGCGTGAGGCCACCAGCGCGCAGACCGTGCCCGAGAGCCTGCTCGTCATCGGCGGCGGTGTCTCCGGCTCGGAGCTCGCGACCGCGTGGGCGTCCCTCGGGGCGAAGGTCACGCTCGTCGCACGGCACGGCCTGCTCGGCGGCATGGAGCCGTTCGCGGGAGAGCTCGTCGCCGACTCCCTCCGCGAGCTGGGCGTCGACGTCCGCACCGGCGTGAACCCCACCCGCGTCGACCGCGACGAGCACGGCCTCGTCACGACGACGCTCGACGACGGCTCGACGGTCATCACGAGCGAGGTCCTCGCCGCGACCGGACGTGCCGCGACCACGAAGGACCTCGGCCTCGAGTCCGTCGGGCTGACCGCGGGCGACTGGCTGCAGGTCGACGACACGATGCTCGTGCAGGGCACCGACTGGCTCTACGCCGTGGGCGACGTCAACCACCGCGTGCTCCTCACCCACCAGGGCAAGTACCAGGCGCGTGCCGCGGGCGAGGCGATCGCCGCCCGGCACCAGGGCACGCCGCTGCACACCGAACCGTGGGGTGCGCACGTCGCCACCGCCGACCACGCTGCGGTCCCGCAGGTCACGTTCACCGATCCCGAGGTCGCGAGCGTCGGCCTGACCGAGGCCAAGGCCCGCGAGCAGGGGCTGAACGTCCGGGCGGTCGAGTACGAGCTCGGCAACGTCGCCGGCGCCTCGCTGCAGGCGGACGGCTACACCGGGCGGGCGAAGATGGTCGTCGACGAGGACCGCGGGGTCGTCGTCGGCGTGACCTTCGTCGGGCAGGACGTCGCCGAGATGCTGCACGCCGCGACGATCGCCGTCGTGGGCGAGGTGCACGTCGACCGCCTCTGGCACGCCGTCCCCGCCTACCCGACGATGAACGAGATCTGGCTGCGACTGCTCGAGACCTACGGCCGCCCGGAGTAGCGGTGCGGAACCCCATGCTCGACTCCCCCGTGTCCCGGGCGGGGTGGGCGTTCGCGACCGCGATCGGCCTCGCCGTCGGCGTCCCGCTCTCCACCGGGAAGGTGCGGGTGGTCGACGGGCTGATCGTGTGCACCGGGCTGCCGCGGTGGGTGTTCCGCCGCGGTGGCACCTGCGTGGGGTCGGTCTACCTCACGCGGGACAACGACGGCGACCGGGTGCTCCGGCACGAGCGGGTGCACGTCGACCAGTGGCGGCGGTACGGGATGCTCATGCCGATCGTGTACGCGTTGGCCGGGCAGGATCCGCTGCGGAACCGGTTCGAGATCGAGGCCGGCCTCGAGGACGGCAACTACCGCTGACGCCGAGGCGCGCGCGCCCGCCCCGAGGTCGCACGACACGCCGCGCGCGTGGTGACGAGGTCGCACGAAGTGCCGCGCGCCGGGCGCGCGAGCGGCAGTTCTCGCGATCTCGCGGGGGTGGAGCTCGCCGACACCCCGACGGGAGGCGCGGGACGGTCTCGCACCGTGCCTCCCGTCCGGAACGGTGTGCGCCCACCGCGACGGGTCACGTCCGTCTCGAGGTCGCACGACACGCCGTGGGCGTGACGCCCGGGTCGCACGAAGTGCCGCCCGCGGCGCGCGCGAGCGGCACTTCGTGCGACCTGACCGGGCGCCAGCGCCCGCGCGCCCGCGCCGCGGCGCGCCGCGCGTCAGGCCGCGGGGCGCCGCGGCACCACGAGGGGCGTGCCCGTCTCGGGGTCGGCGACGACCACGCACGGCAGCCCGAACACGTCCTCGACGAGGTCGGCCGTCACCACCGACGCCGGCGGCCCCGACGCCACGATCGACCCGTCACGCATCGCGATCACGTGCGTGGCGTACCGCGCCGCCTGGTTGAGGTCGTGCAGCACCGCGACGACCGTCCGACCGGCCGCGTGCAACGCCGAGGCCAGCTCGAGTACGTCGTACTGGTGCGCGATGTCCAGGAACGTGGTGGGCTCGTCGAGCAGGACGATGTCGGTCTCCTGCGCGAGCACCATCGCGATCCACACCCGCTGTCGCTGGCCGCCGGACAGCTCGTCCACGCTGCGGTCGGCGAGCGACACGGTCGACGTCTGCTCGAGCGCGGCCTGCACGGCCCGCCGGTCCGACCCCGACGAGGGGTGCAGCAGGTCCTGGTGCGGGAACCGCCCCCGGGACACCAGGTCGCGCACGGTGATGCCGTCCGGCGCGATCGGGGTCTGCGGGAGCATCCCGACGCGGCGTGCGACGGCCTTCGGCCGGAGGGACGAGATCGGCGACCCGTCGAGGTACACGGTGCCGGCGGTCGGCTTGAGCGTCCGCGCGAACGACTTCAGCAGCGTCGACTTGCCGCACGCGTTCGGCCCGACGATGACGGTGAGTTCACCGTCCGGGATGTCGACGTCGAGCGCGGACACCACGACCCGGTCGTCGTACGCGAGCGTCAGCCCACGGGCCCCGAGCGCGGTCGCCGGCACAGACGACGCAGCCCCGGCACCGTCGGTGGAACCGGTCAATTCTCGGCCTTGCCGTGCCGCCAGTACCCCATGAACGCGACCTGCTTCCGGTCGAGCCCGACACCGCGCACGAGGTGCCGGCGGAGCTCCTTGACGCACCCGGCCTCGCCCGCGATCCAGGCGTAGACGGGCCGCGGCTCGTCGCCGGCCGGGATGTCCCAGAGCACCTGCTCGTCGACGTCGACGTCCGTGAACTCCCCCGCGTCGCCGCACGCCGGCCCCGCCGCGACGGTCGACGCCCAGGCGTGCACCTGGTCGGTCATCCGGACGCCGTGCGAGGCGCCGTTCCGGGCGATCCAGCGGACCTCGACGCCGGCGGGTGCGGACACCGGCAGTCGGTCGGCGTCGGTCGGGACCTCGATGAAGACGTGGCCGACGGTGGCGACGTCGAGCGCCTCGAGGATGGCGCAGATGGCGGGGGCGGCGGTCTCGTCGCCGGCGAGCAGGATCCGGTTCGCGGCGCCGGGGTCGAACTCGGCCGCACCGGTCGGGAGCTCCGCGGGCGACGACGGCACCGCCGGCCCGACGATGCGCAGTTCGTCGCCGACCCGGCACTCCGAGACCCAGCGCGAGGCGGGTCCGGTGTCGCCGTGCGCGACGAAGTCGATGTCGAGCTCGCGGGCGTCCGGTCGGAAGGAGCGGACCGTGTAGGTGCGGAGCGGGTTCCGGACCGCGTCGGGCAGGGCACGCCAGGCGGCGTACCAGTCCTCGCCGTCGGGCAGGTCCGTGAAGCCGTGCCCGGGGATCGGCAGCACGATCTTGATGCGCTGGTCGAGGCCGACGGACGAGAACTCGGCGAGGGCGTCGCCCGTCAGGGTCACCCGGACGAAGTGCGGGGTGAGGGACGTGACGGCTGCCACGCGGACGGGGAAGACACGGTACCGGGCTGCCACGACGGCAAGTATGGCATGCCTTACCTAAGAGACCCAAGGGTCCGCACGGTGCGAGGATCGTCCCCGTGCCCGATGCCGACGACGAATTCGCAGACCTGGCCGACCTCGCCCACGCGAGCGGCGTGACGGAGCCGATGCGCGCCTCCAGGCAGGTGGTCCGCACCACCGACGGACGGGAGATCGCCGCGATCCGCTGGGACACGGCGGACGACCAGGAGGCGCGGATCACCTACCTGCACGGGCTCGGCATCGACGCCCACAGCTTCGACCAGACCGCGCTCGCCGTCGGCGAGCCGGCGGTCGCCGTGGACCTGCCCGGCCACGGCCGGTCCGGGTGGCGCGACGACGCGGACTACGGGGCCGGCGCGACGGCACCGAGCGTGCTCGCGGCCCTCGACGCGCTCGGGGTCCGGCCCGGGATCGTCGTGGGGCACTCCCTCGGCGCGATCCTCGCCGCCCGACTGGCGGCGACCGCACCGGAGCGCGTCACCGGACTCGTGCTCGTCGACATGTCGCCGGACTTCGCCCAGCGAGCCGTCGACCGGATCGCCCGCGCGCTCGAGGCCGAGGAGCCGTTCACGTCGCTCGAGCAGGTCGTCGACCGCGCCGTGGAGGCCCGCGTCGGCGACGACCGCACGGTGCTCCTGCGTGAGGCCCGGCACACCACACGGCTCGGGGCCGACGGGCGGCTCGTGCGGCGCCACCACTTCCCGCACCTCCCCGCCGGCCACACCTCGTCGGTGGGGCGGTTCGCGGACGCGTGGCCGGACCTCGAGGCCCTCGACGTCCCGATCCTGCTCGTCCGCGGCGACCGCGGCTACGTGTCACCGAAGCTGCACGCGCAGTTCGCCGAGCGCCTGCCGGACGCCGAGATCGTCACGGTCGAGGCCCGGCACGCCGTGCAGAACCAGGCCCCCCTCGAACTGGCCACGGCGATCCGGGCATGGGCGGAACGTAACGGTTTGTTGCACCGGATCGAAGAACCGTCGCCGGAGCACCCCGGCCGCCGCTAACCTCGTGCAAGCGCGCGCGACGACCGTCGCCACCGCGCCGGAAGGAACCCACCACCCATGAGTCCGCTCCCCGCCCGCAGCACCTCCCGCCTCGGCCGCGCGGCCCTCGCCGCGACCGCGGTGGCCGTCGCATCGGCCCTCGTGCTGACCGGCTGCTCCGGATCCTCGAACGAGGACGGCGGCACCGACGCCACCGTCCGCGTCGGCCTCGTCCTCGAACCGACGAGCCTCGACATCCGCACGCAGTCCGGTGCCGCACTCGACCAGGTGCTCATCGACAACGTCTACCAGGGGCTCGTCGGCCGCACGGCGGACGGTGACGTCCGCGACGTGCTGGCGTCGAAGCACCAGGTGTCGGACGACGGCCTGACGTACACGTTCACGCTGCGCGACGGCACCACGTTCCAGGACGGCAAGGACGTCACCGCGGCCGACGTCGTCTGGTCGCTGCAGCAGGTCAAGTCGAACGATTCGTACGTCGACTCCGCGCAGCTCGCCAACGTGACGTCGATCACGTCACCCTCCGCCGACACGGTCGTCCTCAAGCTCGCGAAGCCCGACTCCGACCTGCTCTGGAACCTCACGGGGCGCGCCGGCCTCGTGCTCGAGAAGGCGGCGAAGAACGACCTGTCGGACACCGCCAACGGCACCGGTCCGTACGAGGTGTCGAGCTGGAAGCAGGGCGACTCGCTCACGTTCGAGCGGAACGCCGACTACTGGGGCACGAAGGCGAAGGTCGCCAAGGTCGTCTTCCGCTACATCACGCAGCCGTCCACCGCGGTGAACGCCATGGCGAACGGCGACCTCGACGTGCAGACCGCCGTCGACGGCACGCTCAAGAGCCAGCTGCAGAACAGCTCGGACATCACGCTGCACACCGGCAAGACGACCGACAAGTACACGCTCGCGTTCAACGACCAGAAGGCGCCCTTCACCGACAAGCGGGTACGCCAGGCGATCCGTCAGGCGATCGACGCCAAGGCGATCATCAAGGCGATCGGCGGCACCGGCGTCGAGCAGGGCGGCCCGATCCCCGAGCTCGACCCCGGCTACCAGGACCTCACCGACATCGACGCGTACGACCCCGCGAACGCGAAGAAGCTCCTCGCCGAGGCCGGCCACCCGAAGCTCGACCTCACGCTGACGTACGCGAACATCTACTCGGCGACGATCGGCGACGTGCTGAAGTCGCAGCTCGCCGACGTCGGCATCACCCTGACGGTCAAGCGCGTCGACTTCGCCACCTGGCTCTCGCAGGTGTTCGAAGCACCGAAGAGCGGCACGCGCGACTTCGACCTGTCGATGGTGAACCACGTCGAGGCGCGCGACTTCGGCAACTGGGCGAACCCGGAGTACTACTTCGGCTACGACAACGCCGAGGTGCAGTCGCTCTACGCCGACTCGGTCGCCGCGACGGACGAGGCCGCCAAGGTCGCCGACCTGCAGAAGGCGGCGCGGATCGTCAGCGAGGACGCCGCCGGCGAGTGGCTCTACACGGCGACGTCGATCACCGCGGTACGGAAGGGCGTCACGGGCTTCCCGTACGACGGCACGAACTCGCGCCTCGACCTGTCGAAGCTCGCCGTCAAGTGAGGCGGGCACGGACCACGGCTCCCGTAGCATCGGTGTCGTGACCCGGTTCCTCATCGGGCGGGTGCTCCTGCTCGTCGTCGGCCTGCTCGTGGCCAGCGTGATCATCTTCGCGACGCTCCGGGTGCTGCCCGGCGACGTGGCGCAGATCGTCGCGGGCACGCAGGCGTCGCCGGCGCAGGTGGCCGAACTGCGCCAGCAGCTCGGGCTCGACCGACCGGTCGTCGTGCAGTACCTCGACTGGATCGGCGGGCTGTTCCGCGGCGACCTCGGGCGGTCCCTCGTCACCGACGGACGGGTCGCACCCGAGATCGCCCAGAAGCTCAGCGTCACGCTGCCGCTCGCGGCCATGTCGCTCGTCACCGCGCTCGTCATCGGGGTGCCGCTCGGCGTGCTCGCGGCGGTGCTGCGGCGTCGCCCGGGCGGTGCCGTCATCGCCTTCGTGGCGCAGGCGGTCGCGGCGATCCCGATCGTCTGGGCCGGCATGCTCCTCGTGGCACTGTTCGCCGTCACGCTGCACTGGCTCCCGACGCAGGGCTTCCCGCTCGACGGGTGGGACGAACCCGGTCGGGCGTTCGCCGCGCTCGTGCTGCCCGCGCTGACGATCGGTGCCGTCGAGGGTGCGGTGATCCTGCGCTTCACCCGGTCGGCGACGCTCGGGGTGCTCGACGCCGACCACCTCCGCACGGCGGCGGCGATCGGGCTCACCCGGGCGCAGGCGCTCGTCAAGCACGGGCTCCCGTCGGTGGCGCTGACCGTGCTGGCCGTGCTCGGCGTGCAGATCGCCGGGCTCCTGGTCGGGGCCGTCGTCGTCGAACAGCTCTTCTCGCTCCCCGGCGTCGGACGCATGCTCGTCACCGACGTCGGGCGCCGCGACATCACGAAGGTGCAGTCCGAGCTGCTCGTGCTGACCGGACTCGTGCTGCTCGTGGGCTTCGCCGTCGACGTCGTGCACCGCACGCTGGACCCCCGACAGCGCGAGGTGTCCGAGTGATCCGCCGCCTCCTCGCCCGGCCGACCGGGGTCTTCGCCGTGGTCGTCCTCGGCCTGCTCGTCGTCCTCGCCGTGGTGTCGCTCGTGTGGACGCCGCAGGACCCCTTCCGCGCCGACCCCTTCCACCAGTGGGAGCCGCCGAGCCCCGCGCACTGGTTCGGCACCGACGCCTCCGGCCGGGACATCGCGAGCTACCTGCTCGCCGGCACCCGCACGACCGTCCTCGTCGCCGTGGGCTCGGGTGTGATCGCGAGCGTCGTCGGCATGGTCCTCACCGCGATCGGCTCGCTCACCGCGCGCTGGGTCCGCGAGGGCACGGCCGTCCTGCTCGACATCCTCGTGGCGTTCCCGACCCTCCTCACCGCGATGCTGCTCACCGCGATCGCCGGCGGGTCGCTCGGCGTCGTGATCGTCAGCGTCGGCCTGTCCTTCGGCGTCACGATCGCCCGGGTGGCCCGCGGGGAGATCCGCCGCATCGCCCGCAGCGACTACGTCACCGCCGCGCGGGCATCGGGCGTGGGCGGTGCCGGGGTGCTGTTCCGCCACCTCGTGCCGAACGCGGCGCCGCTGTTCACCGTGCAGCTCTCGCTCGCGATGGCCACCGCGGTCCTCGCCGAGGCCGGGCTCTCGTACCTCGGGTACGGCGCCGGCTCGAACACGGCCTCGTGGGGCAGCATGCTCGCCGACCTGCAGACGTACATCGGCGTGCACCCCTGGAGCGCCACCTGGCCCGGTGCGGCCATCGCCCTGGTCGTCGCGGCGCTGTCGCTGCTCGGCGACGCCGTCCGCGACGCGACGGACCCGCGCCTGACGACGAACGACCGCGCGGCCGGCGGCGCACCCGCGCCCCGCACGCCGGACGACCCGGCCACGACGAGCACGGGGGTGACCGCATGAGCGACGCGACCACTCCGGGCACCGCAGCCTCCGGGCTCGAGGTGCGTGGGCTGACGGTCCGCATCGACCGTCGGACGATCCTCGACGACGTGACGTTCACCGTGCCTCCTGGCCGCCGCGTCGGCGTGATCGGCGCGTCCGGGTCCGGCAAGTCGATGACCTCGCTCGCCCTGATGGGACTCGAGCCGACCGGCGCGACCGTCACCGGCAGCGTCCGGTTGGACGGCACCGAGCTCGTCGGCCTGCCCGATCGTGAGCGGGCCCGCCACCGCGGCGCCGGCATCGGGATGGTCTTCCAGGAACCCGGCACCGCGCTCGACCCGCTCCGCCGCGTCGGGGCGCAGATCGCCGAGCCGCTCCGGCTGCACCGCGGACTCGACCGGCGCGCCGCAGCGGCCGCCGCGCTCGACCTCGCGGTCAGCGTGGGGCTGCCCGACCCCGAGTCGCTGCTGCGGCAGTACCCGCACCAGCTCTCGGGTGGGCAGCGGCAGCGGATCTGCATCGCGATGGCGATGGCCGGTCAGCCGTCCTACCTCGTGGCCGACGAACCGACCACGGCGCTCGACGTCACGACCGAGGCCCGGATCCTCGAGCTGTTCGAGGGCCTCACCGCGGGCATGGTCTTCGTCACGCACGACCTCGCGGTGCTCGCCCGGATCGCGGACACGGCCGTCGTGCTCGACGCTGGCCGGGTCGTCGAACACGGGTCGGTCGCAGGACTCCTCGCGGCACCGCAGCACCCCGCGACGGCCGCCCTCGTCGATGCAGCCCGCGCCACGGCCCGTCGTGCCCCGCGGACCGGAGGCTCCACATGACCGACGTCCTGCACGCCCGCGACCTGCACCGCACCTACCGGCTCCCCCGCCGCGGCCCGTTCGAACCCGGGCCCGTCCGGACCGCGGTGGACGGCGTCGACCTGACGGTCGCGCCCGGCGCACGCCTGGGGATCGTCGGCGAGTCCGGATCGGGCAAGTCGACGCTGGTGCGGCTGCTCGCCGGCCTGGAGGCGCCTTCCGCAGGCACCGTGACCGCCTCCGGTCGTCCAGTGGTGGCGTCCGGGTCCGCGGCCGCGATGCGCTGGTTCCGTCGCGAGACCGGGGTGGTCTTCCAGGACCCGTACGCCTCGCTCGACCCGCGGATGCGCGTGGGCGCGATCGTGGCCGAGCCGCTGCGGGCGCTCCGGATCGACGGGGACCACCGGAGGCTCGTGCAGGACGTCCTCGCGCGCGTCGACCTCCCCGCCGACGTCGTCGACCGGTACCCGCACGAGTTCTCCGGCGGCCAGCGGCAGCGCATCGCGATCGCCCGGGCCGTCGTGCACGCGCCGCGGATCCTGTTCGGGGACGAGCCGATGAGCGCCCTCGACGTGGTGGTGCGGGCCCGCGTGATCGAGCTGTTCCGGTCGCTCGCGGACGACCTCGGGCTGACGCTGGTGCTGGTGTCGCACGACATCGGCGTGGTGCAGCGGCTGTGCGACACGGTGGCGGTGATGTCCGCGGGGCGGATCGTCGAGCACGGGCCGGTGTCCCTGCTCGATGCGCCGGAGCACCCGGTGACCCGGGCCCTGGTGGAGGCGGCGCCGACGCTGCCGTAGCGCCGGCGTTGCGGTCGTCGTCGGGTGCGGACTCGGAACGACATCTTCGACGTCGTACGACAGCGACGGTGTCACTCCCCCGCGCGCGCAACCGTTGCGGACGCGCACGAGCGACATCTCCGACGTCGTACGACCACGACGATGTCGTGCCGGCTCGCCGTCCCCGACCGCGGTCGCCGAACGCCCACCGACGCCGAGCGCCCGGTCAGGCGGTCCAGGCCGCCGGGTGCCGCCGCTGCCACCGGAGCCGTCGCTCGAGCTGCGCGCCGATCGCCAGGAGCACCCGTTCACCACCGGGACGCCCGATGAGCTGCACGCCCATCGGCAGTCCCGCGCCGTCCGGGTGCTCCTCGTCCGTCACACCGACGGGCAGTGTGATCGCCGGCAGCCCGGCCACGTTCGCCATCGACGTCCACGGCGAGTAGGCGCACTGGCGGCGGAAGTCCTCCTCCGGGTCGGACCCGTACCAGCCGAGCGGCCGCGGCGTGAGCGCGAGGGTCGGCGTGAGGACGGCGTCGAACCGCTCGAACGCGCCGATGAGCGCCGCCGAGAAGGTGTCGAGCGCCGTCATCGCGTCGAGCACCTGCGTGCCGGTCAGCGCGCGGCCGCGGTCGACGAGCCACGACACCAGGGGCGTCAACCCGGACAGGTCGATCCCGGGGACCATCGGCAGCCGGGCGGCGCTCGACTCCCACGCCACCCGGAAGGCGTCGGCGTACGGCGCCCGGGGCATCCGGACGTCCTCGACGCCGTGCCCGACCTCGCCGAGCACCCGGACGGCGGTCTCGACGGCGGCGCGTGCCGCGGGGTCGACCACCACGTCGACGGTGTCGTCCCACGGGGAGCCCTCGAGCAGTCCGACGACGAAGCGCCCCTCGCCGCGGACGGCCGCGGCGGTGAACGGCCCCTCGCCGACGTCGGGCGTGACCAGCGCGTACGGGTGCGGCTCCGGGAGCCCGGTCGGCGCCACGAGCGCGTCGAGCAGCATGCCCGCGTCCGCGACGTTCCGCGTGATCGGCCCCGCGACCGACAGTCCGCCGACGCCCGAGCGCCCGGGCATCGACGGCACACGACCACGGCTCGGCTTCAGCCCCACCAACCCGGTCGCCGCCGCCGGGATCCGCACGGAGCCCCCACCGTCCGACCCCACCGCGGCCGGGAGGAGTCCGGCCGCGACCGCGACCGCCGCACCGCTCGACGATCCCCCGGGCGCCCGGCTCGTGTCGTACGGGTTCCGGGTCACGCCGAACCGGGTCTCCGACGACGAGGACATCCCGAACTCGGGCGACGCCGTCTTCCCGAGGCTCACCGCACCGGCGGCGTCGAGCGCCGCGACGAGCGGGTGGTCGGCTGCCGCGGGGCGGTCGGGCAGACTCGTGGTTCCGTTCCGCGTGGCGACGCCGGCGCGGTCGTACAGGTCCTTGTCGGCGGACGGGAGGCCCCACAGCGGCCGCGACGTCGGCACCCGGTGGCCGAGGTGCTCGGCTCGGTCGCGTGCGGCGTCCGCCGTCACCGTCACGAAGGCGCCGAGACCGGGATCGAGCCGGGAGATCCTCGCCAGGTAGTGGTCGGTCACCTCGAGCGCGGTCGCCTCACCGCGTCGGATCCAGTCCCAGAGTTCCTGCGCGGCGAGGTGGTGGAGTTCGAACACCGCCTCAGCCTAGGTGCGACCAGAATCCTGAACATCCACTCAGTGACGCGTCCCCCGTTCGGGGGGCCGATCCGCGGCTGTCCCAGAGCATTGCTCATCCGATTTCCCTGGGGACTCCTCGGCGGGCGGGCAGCGAGCACGGGGTACGGTTCCGCGTCGCTCACGACCCGCAGGAGGACGCGAGCAGACGGTGATCAGGGACACCCGGAAGAAGGACATGGACAACAGGGAAACGAACCACACGACCAGGACCCGCACCAGGAGGCGAGTCGCCGCAGGGATGGCACTCGTCGCGGCCGGTGCCGTCGTCATCGGACTCGCGCAGCAACCGAGCGCGTCCGAAGCGGCGACCACCTCGCTGACCAAGATGCCCACGGGCACGGTGGTGTCGAACGGTCGGACGTGGAAGCAGACGTACGCCGAGGACTTCTCCACCGCTGCACCACGCGGCAGCGTCCTCAGCAAGTACCCGGGCCTCGGGGCCTACGACGGCTACCGCGACACGAGTGGTCGCGGGCTCTACGCACCGGACAAGGTGCTGAGCGTCAAGGACGGCAAGCTCGACTTCTGGGTGCACTCGGAGAACGGGCAGCCACTCGTCGCCACGGTGCTGCCGGACGACTACCGCGCACACACCACGGGTCGGGTGTCCATCCGCTACAAGACGACGGACACCCCGGGCTACAAGTTCGTCGGGATGCTGTGGCCGACGGACGACGACTGGAACAAGGGCGAGATCGACTGGCCCGAGGGTGACCTCGGCAGCACGGCTCGACCCGCGTCGGCGATCCCGGGATCGATGCGGAACGGGATGATGTCGTTCGACGGCAGCGTGCAGAAGCCGACCAAGTCGGCCCAGAGCAGCGGCTACCACGTGGCGACCACCGAGTGGGACCACGGCGTGGTCCGGTTCTACTGGAACAACTCGCTCGTGTCGGTCACCCGCAAGGCGGTCCCGACGGACCCGATGCGGGTCACGCTGCAGGCGGAGACCGCCATCGGCGGCTCCGTGCCGGCGTCCGCGAGCGGACACGTCGACATCGACTGGGTCTCGATCTGGGACTGACCGAGTGAAGGACTGGAGGCGCGGGGGCCGCGGGGCCCCCGCCCCCCCGCCGGCCGGGGGGGGGGCGGCCCCGGTGGGGGCGCCCCCCGGGGGTATAGCGCGTATAGTGTAGCAACTGCGCCCCCGGCGGCTAGCAA